>JALUBF010000025.1 GCA_027045015.1 Sulfurovum sp. | reverse complement strand
ATTCCGAACCTGGAAGTCAAGCCTCCCATCGCCGATAATACTGCAGGCTACGTCTGTGGGAATGTAGGTCGCTGCCACTTTGAGTTTTTAACTACTTCTTTATCTTATTTTCCTTTTATTTTTTATTATCAGTTATTTATCTTTATAAATAAAATATTAATTTTTTATAATTTTTTTAAGAATTAACTTTAATGTACTTGGGAGTATCGTCAAAGTCTCTTAATATCTTAATATTAGTTAAAAATTTTTAAAAAGTTTAGCTATTTATATTTTATCTAATTTAGAATACTAGTTATTCTTTTAAAAGTTGTAGCTAATTTTTAATAGCATAAGGGTATAATATATTTAATAATTATTTTGATGTAGGAGTATATAGTGGATATTGCAGATATAAAAAGAGAGTTAACTAATGATGAAAAAGTTTTAGAAAATGCCTTTAAATTAGAGACAATATATAAAAAACATAAAGTTAAAATTTTAGGTATTATTATCATATCAGTTTTATATTTTGGTACTATTGGTATTAAGAATATCATACATATATCGGCATTAACTAAAGCAAATAAAGCTTTACTAATAGTAGAGAAAAATTCTGAAGATAAAATTGCTCTTAAATTATTAAAAGACAATAATCCGTCTTTATATAATCTTTTTATATATAAACAAGCTATTAAAAATAGAGATATTGCAAGTATAAAAAAGCTATCTAATAATAAAAATAAAATAGTTTCAGATATTAGTAGATATACTCTAGGTATTTTAGATAAAAAACCTGTGGATTCGAAATTCTATAAGGATATGTCATTTATAGAAGAGGCTTATATAGCTATGAAAAAAGGTAATACTAAAATTGCTAAAGAAAAATTAGATCTTATTAATGAAGGTTCTTCTTTGGCAGTTATATCTAAATTTTTAAAACATTCTCTTATTAAGGCAAATTAGATGAAAAAAATATTATTAACTACGTTAACAGTATCAACAATTATATTCTCAGGATGTAGCTCAAAAAGGTATTTTGAACCAAGCAATACTTTTTCTGCATCAGCAGTATCTCATTCTTATAATGGAAAAATTATTGATTTATCACGTGATGGTGCTACTTTAGATAATAAAAGTTATATAGGAAAATATGGTATTAAAAATATTAATATAGGAAAGGGTTATAGATTTTTAAATGAAAATAATAAATATATTTTAGCTTCAAATAAAGAAGGTATATTAAAAGTTATAAATAAAAATAGACAAGATATAAAAGTTTCTATACCACTTCATATTCCTATTGTATCTGCTACTATTAAAAATGGTATTATTTTATATATTTTAAATAATAATACATTTGGAATATATAGACTATCAGATAGTAAGAAGTTAATAGAAAGTCGTTCAGAGCAAGTATTTACGATAGATACAAGAGCAGCAAGTCCAATGTTTGTTGGCAATTTAGCAGTAATGCCTATGTTGGATGGTAAATTAATTATTGTAGATATAAATAATCCTGAAAATGCAAAGGTAGTTTATATTTCAAGTCAGAAAGATTTTAATAATGTAATCTATTTATCTCGTGTATCTAATACAATGGTATCAGCAACTCTTAAAAGATTGATTACTTTAGGAAGTATGGGTAAACATGAATATAGAGAAAATATATCTGAAGTAGCTATAGATAAAGATAAAATATATTTATTTACGAAAGATGGAAATATTCTTAAGCTAAATACTTCTTTAAATCTTATTGCTAATGCTAAATTTAAATTTGCACATTATGTTGTAGCTACAGCATTTAATAATAAGGTATATGCACTTGATAAAGAGGGTTCTCTTATAGTACTTAATTCTAATTTGAGTAAATTCAAAATTTATGATATAGGGACAATAGATAGTCCAGCTTTTATCAGTGGAACTAAACTTTATATAGATGGTGAAGTAATTGAACTTTCAAAATTAAATTATGATTAATCGAAGTATTCTATATAAGTAGAAAACAGATATAATAAATATAATATTCAATTAAAGGAGAATAAAATGAATTTAACAAAAGTTTCGCTAAGTACAATTACATTTTTAGTTATATGTACAAATGCAATGGCTCAAACGCCAACAGCTGCACCAAAAGTATACCCTGCTGGTGAAGTAGGAAAAATGGTAAAATTAGGTGAAGATATCTTAATGCATACAGATACACACCCACTTACAAAAGATATGGTAGGTGATAAACTCCAATGTATTAGTTGTCACTTACGTGGTAGTGATGGTAAACCTGGTACGGCTCATGGTATTTCTACATTTATAGGAACAGCAACGGCTTTTCCTGCATACTCAAAAAGAGAAAAATCTGTACAAACTCTTCAAGATAGAATTAACAACTGTTTTATGCGTAGTATGAATGGGAAACGTCCTATTATAGATACAAAAGCATCTGTAGCAATGGCAGCGTATGTTACATGGCTTTCAGAGGGTATGCCAATGAAAATGAATACAAAAATGCCTTGTAGCCCATTAAATTCACAGAGATGGATGCATGGTGCGAAACATTTTGCAAAAATTCAGAAAAAAGCAACACATGCAAACTATGTAAATGGAAAAAAACTATTTGAAACTAAATGTGCGATGTGCCACGGTGCTGATGGTGCAGGTATGGGAACATTCCCACCACTTTGGGGACAAAAAAATGGGAAATGGCTTGCATACAATACAGGTGCAGGTATGAGTAAACTCAACAAAGGTGCTGCATGGGTACAATCAAATATGCCTCTAGGTCAAGGTGGAACACTTAAAGATCAAGAAGCAGCAGATATTATGTTATATGTAGATGCTCAACCTCGTGCTAATTTTGATTTGAAAAAAGGTTTATATCCAGCAAGTAAAATGGGTTACTACAATTCAAAAGTACATAAAGAAAAACACTCAGTACGCAGTAACTTCAAACAATTTGGTCTTAATGTAGATAAAATTCGTGGCGATCATAAAATAAAATAGGTATAATATAATGAAAATTCAAAATAAATTACTATTATCATTAATCACAGTCTCTACTTTTTCGATAAGTATACAGGCTGCTGATTGGTTATCTATTGCAGGTACTGAGCCTTCATTCATAAAAAAAGATGGTAAAAAAATAGAAAATCACAATAATAAGCCACATTTTTGGGGTTTTTTACAAGTAGGATATCAAAAAAATTATGGTGATATATTTATACCACAAAAAGGTCCAAAAGTAGGTTTAAATTTAACACCATTTTCTATGCTACCACCAAACTTAAATTCTCAATCTGGATTCGAAGTAAACCGTGCTAGATTAGCTGTACGTGGTATGATAGATAAAGACAATACACTAAACTATTTCTTTATGACAGAGTTTGGGGAAGATGGTATTACTAAACCTGCTGGACATGCTTCAAATAATTATCTTACAGATGCTTCTATTACCTATAGAGGTATTTCTTATTTTAATGTTAGACTAGGACAATTTAAATATCCAGGAAGTGAAGAGGGTTTAAGAGCAGTATTTGCTTCTACTTATAGAAATTTTACTACAGTTGGTTCACAGCTTTTGCTAGAGCGTTTTTTACCAAATAATGCAAAAGAGATAAGTGCAGGTGTTTACCAGGCAGCTCCAGAGCAATCTGTAGGGGCTTATAGAGATAGAGGTATTGAATTTTTCCATACGGCTAAAATCGCAGATAAAACAACTCTAACATGGGCAGGAATGATAGGTAGTGGTACTGGTATGAGTTCTTCTAATGCTTCAGGAAAACCAACATATTATGGATATCTTGCTACTGAGTATCTTTTTGGAAAAGGTAAAGGGTATTATACGCAATCATTAAAAGGATTTGTATGGTATCAAAATGGTAAAAGACAACTTAACAATAAAAATTATACAAGAGAGCGTTATGGTGTTGGATTTAACTATTTTCAAAACGGATTACGTATAGGTGCAGAATATATCAAAGCTAAAGGTATGATATACAATGGAGCAAAAGATGTAGATCACGATCCATATGGTGAAAATTGGGAATACCAAATTGCAGCTTCTAAGAAAAATGAAGCAGATGGTGGATATGTAAATTTACAATATTTCTTTGTTCCTAAAAAATGGGAAGCTATGGTAAGATATGATTATTTAAATCGTCTTACTAATTCCACAGCAGATGAGAGAAAGTTTAAAACAACAACTATTGGACTCTCTTATCACTTTAAAGGTCCTACAAGAATTGATGTAAATTATGCCTTTAGAGATGCTGATGCTCCAAATAATGCGAAAGCACAAAAAGTACTAGATCATACAGGTAATCTTCTTTCTATTCAAGCAACCTACAAGTTTTAAATTATTAAGATACCTTTAAAGGTATCTTAATAACTCTTCATTCATATAACAATAAAATAATTAAAAAATCACTTTATTATTAATATTAATAATAACATAAGGAAAAAAATATGAAACAACATATAATTAAAATAGGACTAATAACTACATTATTTTCGTTTAACATTGCCAATGCTGGACTAGATTTTAATACAATAAAATCAAAAAGTAACTATAAATTTTTTGGTTTTTCACAAATTGGAGTAGGCTTTGGTGATGGTATAACAAAAAAATCTGATTATAAATTTCAAGCAGATCGTATTCGTTTAGGGTGGAAATATTTTTCAGGTTCAATTTCAGCTAAAATATTTTTAGATTTTACTAAAGATGGATCAAATGAAAATGGTATTGGAGTACCTGAGTTAGTTAAAGATGCTTTTGTTTCATATAAATTTAATAATGTATTAGTCCTAAAAGCTGGTGTATTTAAAACACCAGTAGGTATGGGATTTACAACTCCTGGTTGGAATCTTGATGTAATTAAACGAGGATTTGATAAAAAATTAGCATTTGAACGTGATTTTGGTATGATGATTTCTGGTAGAGATATAGGTTTTGGTAATAATGCTAAAATAACTGGACTTGAAACAGGACATGAAAGACCTATGAAAGGGTTTGGATATGATTTAATGTTTGCAGGACAAGCAGGACGTTCAGGAGCTGTTATTAATGCAAAGACAGGAAATGGTGAAGCATATATGGGGCGTTTAATGTTTGATTGGGGAGAGATATTTCACATAGAAACTTCATATGGTATTTCTAAAGATGCAGGTGGTACAAACGGAGCAAAGAATGTTAATAAAAATATTATTGTAACTAGCAATATAGAAGATTATAAGGTATTTAATATAGGTATTGATTCTTATTTTGATAGAGCAAGTCTAAAAGCTGAATATTATAATGTTCAAAATATAAGAGGAGTAAGTGGTTGGGATATGAAAACACTAGCTCTAACAGGAACATATTTTATTACTGATACATTGGAATTTGCTATCAAAGATATTAGTGGGACAGAAACAAAAAGTAGTGTTGATAATGATGCACGAAATACATATATCGGATTCAATTATTATATTAATCCTAAAAATAATAAGATGGATAGAATGTCAAGAAGAAGTAAAAATAGTAATAGAATTCAATTAAACTATGTATATAGTGATGTAGATAAGGGATTTAAAGGTGTAGGCGCACTTTTTAAAGATAATGCTGTATTGTTACAATATCAATTTAAATTTTAATATTTATCACTTTATAGTCTAAACCAATCTTTTTTAAATGGTTTAGATAAGTGATTTTATTCAAAAATATAGTCAATTAAACAATATAATAAAAATACACTTCATTTATTGTGGAATATTAAATAAAAGGTAGCCTTCTAATGTACCAAAGAGAATTTGACCAACGATTACAAAAATTATTTCCAAAAGCTGTTTTATTTTATGGTGAAAATGATTATATGGTGGACTATTACATTGAGATTTATATTAAACAACTTGATGCTAAAGAGTCTATGCTATCTCTTTACTATGATGAGTGGAATTTTGAACAAGCAAAAAACTTTTTATCTCAAAGTTCACTATTTGGGGGAACAAATCTTCTCATAGTCAAATATGATAAAAAGATACCTAAAAAAGAGCTTGATTTACTAATAGAACTGGCAAATAAGACTCCTGATAACTATTTTATTTATGGATATGGTGGGGTAGCCAAAGATGCACGCTCTATGCAATCTTCTTTTACAGAGAAAAAAGGTGGAGTTTGGGTACGCTTTTTTGAACCAAATATTCGTGATGGAGTAGCCATACTCCAACAAAAAGCTCAAAAAATAAGAGTTGATATTGATCACTATGCACTACAACACCTTATGCTTTTACTTAACAATGATTTAGCTCTATGCTCCAATGAACTTGAGAAATTGGCAATACTTGGTACAAAAATTACTGGCAAAGATATAGATAGGCTAGTTTACTCAACTGCACCATTGGCAACAGAACAACTCCTTATAGACCTTTTTAATAAAAAGCCAATTATAAATACTATTGGTAAACTACTTGATATAGGTGAAGATGAAGCATCTATACTACGTGCTACACAATATTTTGTAAATCAGATATTTCTCTTTCAGGCCTATATAAAAATTAACGGTGATGTAGATTCAAATGCTATACTAGGATATAAACTTCCTAAACCTATAGAGGAGCAAAAAGCACAACTTGCACTACGAATAAAGTCTGCATCTTTACTCAAAATTTATGAACATTTACTAGATAGTGAACTTCTTATAAAAAAATCTAACAATATTCAAAAAGAGGTTTTACTCTATGGTATGCTTATCAAACTTCAACAGTATCTATAAATTAAGCAGGTTTAGATATAATGTTTATTCCAAAATTCTTGCTCATTTTTGGACAGATTATAAAATTATCTGCATTTTATATGGGCTATTAAACCAAAAGGAAATATTATGACATGTTATGAAACACTGTTTGTAGTTAAACCTACACTTACAGACGAAGAGACTGCAACACAAATTGCAAAGATAAAAGAAATCGTTGCTAATAACGGTGGTGAACTTCTTGCTACTAATGATATGGGTATGAGAAAACTTGCTTACCAAGTAGAAAAAAACAATAGAGGTTATTACACTGTTCTTTTCTATAAAGCTGAAGGTACACTTATTCAAGAGCTTGAGAGAAATCTTAAAATCAACGAAGATGTTATCAAGTTTTTAACTATTAAATATGTAAAACAAAAAGAGCTTGCACAATTTAACAAACTTGTAGAAGCAGCAAATGAAAAAGCTGAACCTGTAGTTGAAACTGCTCCAGTTGCAGAAGAAACTACACCAGTAGCTGAATCAACAGAAGCGTAATTAAAAGCACTTAACAGGAGCAACCTTATGTATAACAAGATAATTTTAGCAGGAAATCTAACTAGAGATATTGAGATTAGATATACGCAAGGTGGTGCTGCTATTGGCAATACTGCCATTGCAACATCACGTAAATTTAAATCTCAAACTGGTGAACAGAAAGAAGAAGTTCTTTTTGTTGATATTACATTCTTTGGTAGAACTGCTGAAATTGCCAACCAGTACTTACGTAAAGGTAGTAAAGTTTTAGTAGATGGAAGATTGAAGCTTGACCAGTGGACAGCACAAGATGGAACTAAAAGAAGCAAGCACTCAGTGACTGTGGAAAACCTCCAAATGTTAGGAAGTAGAGATGAGTCAGCACCTATGGGTGGCAATAACTATGGGCAACAGCAACAAGGTGGGTCTTCTTATCAAGCACCTACACAGCAACAAAATAACTATAGCAAACCTGAAGCACCATCTGCTCCAACAGCAGTACCACAAGCAACATCATCTATTCCAGAGATTGACATCAATGAAGATGAAATACCATTTTAGGAGAATACCATGGCAGAGAGAAGAAAATTCAAAAAAAGATTTTGTAAATATTGTGAACAAAAAGTTGATTTTATCGACTATAAAGATTTAGCTAGTCTTAAATTTTCATTAAGTGAAAGATTTAAAATTATGCCTCGTCGTCTTACAGGTAATTGTAAACGTCACCAAGAACTAGTAACTGTAGCTATCAAAAGAGCTAGACAAACAGCACTTATTCCTTATATCGTAGATAGAAAAAATGTTGTAGAAAATCCTTTTGAGAATGTAAGATAATACAAACTCAAAATTATTCCCATCATCTTGATGGGAATATAACTATCCTATATTTTTTTTAACACTACAAAAGTTTTATCAGCTTCATCAAACTCATACAAATTAATATCATTGGTTATAACTAATTCTAAATTAGAATATCTAACTAAATCATCAACGGTATGATAATATTGTCTGATTGTCTCTTGTGATTTATTGTAGCATCTATTTTCTCTTTCAAATAGTGTAAATTCTGATATATACTCCCCATTTTCATAATCACTATCTACGGTTAAAAAACGTTTATCATCGTCTACGATAAAAGAACCTACAGCTACATTTTCAAAACCATATAAAGTATTAATATCACAAAGGAAAACTCCTCCATCATTAAGATGATCTTTTATAGATAGAAGAAAACTATTTAAAGCTTTGGGATTAAGATAGTTTAACATATCAAATACTGCTGTAATAACATCATATTTGGTATCTAATTTACAAAGGTCTATAGACTCTGCATCTATTCCTAATTGAATGGCTTTATCTACCATTATAGGGCTTAGGTCTATACCTTTTACTTGAGGTATTTTTAATGCTTTTTGCATTTTAAAAAGGAAATTCCCTGAACCACAACCAACATCTAATAGAGTATCAAAATCTATAGTTTGCAATAAGAGAAGGTAATGAGCATATAGGCGAGGACTCACCTCTTTTACACCAAGTAAGTCTTCTACTTTGGCATAAAGATCAAGAGAGTTAGAGCTATTATCCATTTCTTTCTACAACTTCTTTGATCTTCTCATATAACGATAGTATCTCATCTTTTTTAGCATAAAAACTATTTTTATTTGAGATAAGATGTGCTGAGGAGTCCATAATATCTTCAGCTACTTTAAGCCCATTTTCTCTCATGGTACTACCTGTTTCTACAATATCTACAATAGCATCTGCTAATCCTACAAGAGGTGCAAGCTCAATAGAACCATATAGTTTAACAACCTCAACACCTACAGCTTTTTTAGCAAAGTAATTTTTAGTTATATTTACCATCTTTGTTGCTACTTTAATGTTAGGACGTGACCAATCAAGTTCATCTTCATTTTTTATACCAATAGCTACTTTACATTTACCCAATTGCATATCGAGAAGTTGTATGATATCTAACTCTTTTTCCGTAATTACATCAAGTCCAACTACACCTATATCAGCTGCTCCATGCTCTACATAGGTTGGTACATCTTGATTACGTACATTTAAAAAACGAAACTCACCCATATCAAGTATGAGTTCTCTACCTTCAAACTTAAATTCTCCACCGAAAATCTCAGCAAATATCTCTAGTGTTTGTTCTGCAATTCTTCCCTTTGGAAGTGCTACTGTTAACATATTTTATTATCCTTAATGGCTTTTATCGAGTATGAATATTTTTATGAAAATTATTATACCATATAAGCTATATTCTTAGGATAAAAGAAAGTTCTTTTAGTAGTTTATAAATCTATCTCATCCATTTCTAACTTCTCTACAAAGTTCACCCATAATGATAGCTTGGGCGATATTTGTTTCTGTTATCTTTACGCGTATTTTATCAAAAAGCATAACATTATCTCCTCTTAGATTGATGCTAACTCCTTTGATGTCACCTAATAGTATGGCTTTTGCACTTTCTCCTGCTTCTATGACTTCTGCTTCAAAGATTTCATTTAAGTGTTGTTCTGCCCAGCGTGCAAATTTACGGTCTCTAAAGTCCCACTCACATTTAGTAGCTTCACGTTCTAGCTCTGAAACACGTACACATAGAGCATCTATGTTTCTTAGTAGGTAACTTGCCTCCTCTTTATCTTGTCGTAGTTGTGTTTTTATGAGTCTGTGCAGTATGAGGTCGGAGTAGCGACGTATAGGTGAGGTGAAGTGACTGTAGTGGCTAAATCCCAACCCAAAGTGTCCTACATTATTAGATGAGTAACTTGCTTGACGTAGAGACTTTATGACCATTGCATCTACTTCTGAAGCCAAATCAATCTTTTGAGCCTCTTTTTGAATGGCACGTATGAGTGATGGAGAGTCTTCATACTCTTGTACATATAGCCCTATTGATGCTAGTTCTGTAAGTAGTTGTTCTATACGGCTTAGTTGAGGTGCTTCATGTATACGGAAAATACTATCTCCATCTCCCTCAAAGCGTTTTGCAGATGCTTGGTTTGCAAACAGCATACACTCTTCTATGAGAGAGTGAGATGGTGTACCTGTTTCGATGCTTGTATCTTTAAGTAAATGGTCTGCATCTATGGTAAGTTTTGTCTCTTCACTTCTAAAGTCAAAACCATCTTTAAGACGTGTTGCTCTCAATCTTTTTGTAATCTCATAAAGAGGCATTAGGTAGGTTAGTATCTCTTTTACTTTACCTGTAGCTTGAGTTCCTTTGTTCTGTATAATTTTATCTATATCATCATAATTAAAACGGTGTTTTGAGTGAATAATAGCTTCAAAAAACTCCTCTTTTAATGGTTTGAGACTACTCTTGTCAAGTTCTATCTTTGCCACAAAGGCAAGTCTATCTACATTAGGTTTTAGTGAGCAGATATTTTCACTTAGCTCTCGTGGTAGCATAGGGAAAGATTTGTGTGGTAAATAGGTAGTAAATCCTCTTTTTTTCGCCTCTTTGTCTATGTCTGTAAAGTAGGGTACATAGTGACTTACATCTGCTATGGCAACATATAGTGTATGGGATTTTAGATCAAAATATATAGCATCATCAAAATCTTTGGCAGTAACTGGGTCAATGGTACAAAAGTCTAAATGAGTAAGGTCTATACGCTCAGGGTGTTCATCTTTATCTACCTCTTGCTCGACATCAAGTGCTTCGGTAACACATTTAGCTGGAAATTTATCTTCTCTGTTGAAAAGTGCTAAAGATATCCTCTCATCTACTCGTGCATCTCCTAGATGTCCAAATATCTCTAAAACTTTATCATCTTCTACATCTACTTTAAGAACAGTACCTATCTTAAAAGCTTTTATATCCATACCTTCCATTACAGCGTGTGTTGGTTCACCTGTACGGATATTAAGAAGATTAAAGTTTCCTTTTTCATCACGATGGGTGTAGGCTATAGTAAATAAATGAGCTTTAGTTATAACCTCTACTACACGACCACTAGCACGTCCTCTTCTAGCTATGATACGTTTAGCAACGACAGTATCTCCATTTTTGGCATCACCTAAATAGTCTGGTTCAATAAGTAAATCTTTTTGCTCTTTAAACTCAGCTTCAACATATCCTTTTCCCTCTTTACCAATGTATAGTCGTCCTGCACGATAGAGTGAATTGAGCCTCCATAGACCATCTATATTTTCTATAGCACCTATCTTTTGTAGGTTAGCAAAACTATTTTGATCCTCTTGTTCTATGTCAGATGATAAACATCCATTGATAAGTTGTGTTGAAAATGCACTCATGTTTTTAAGCCTGATATTTTTATAAAGATTATATCTTTTTTTGATGAGTATGTAATGAAAAGTTGGTTTAAAGATATATATCTAAACCAACAATATTTACTAATGGATAGTATGTATAAAAAAATCTGTTTCTAGTGCTTCAAGTAGTTTAACACTAATTATAGGTGAGAAAAATATTTCATTTATATTGTGATAAAATATAGTTAAATCAAAATTATTTTGTTCAATATATTGAATTAAATCTTCATGAAGTAAACCTTCTCCCTCCATAAAGTAACCATCTATATTAAACTCTTTTAGCAACTCTTCGAAATTTTTTTTATTTGTTTTTTTAATCTCTTCATAAGACTCATAATCTATACCAGTTGGTACAATAGCAAGATAGTCTTCTTGTACTTCTAATGTATCCAATAAAAAACGATAATCATAAACAAGGTTGAGTTTACTTTTTGGAAATATATGTTTAGCTATAGCAATAGACTTTTTCGATTCATCTTTTAGCTCAATAGGTAATACAATATTCTTATAATCTTCTTTATATCCTTTATCAATCCAATAAGCACATGAAGATTTCATAATAAGTTTAGGAGTAATATCTTTATGATAGTTACTAATAATCAATATATGATTGTCATCTTTAGTATATGTTAAAACTCTATCTACTGTATCATCAATATAGGCTAAAACATTATGTTCTTTAGTGTTGTCAAGTTCTTTAAGTCGTTTTTGAATCTCTTCTTTTATCTTTTGTGTGTTTACTTTATCATTTTCAATTTTATCATCAGAAAGAAAATAATCAGGTATATCAAAAAGAGACTCTTCATGTACATAAAGAACTTCCAAACTTGTATTGTGTTGTTGTGAAAATGATAAACCTTTTTTTAAGATTTTATCCATTTGTTCTTTTTGATTTAAAAGAACAACAACTCGTTTGAATTGATGAGGCATCTATTTTTCCTTCTCTTCTAAATTATTAACACTATAACTACCAACAAGTAGAGCTATCCCATCAAAGAAAAGACTAATTCCTACGAAAAATCCAATAAGCCATAATGATGTAAATGGCCAATCAATAAGAAAAATAATAGCTAAAGCAAATGATGTTAAAGCATTAAAAATCCATACCCATTTATGTTTTGCATCTTGAGCTGAAAATCCTAATCCAAAACTTCCAAAGGCATCCATAAAAAAGTAAATACTAAAAAGTAAACCTAATGTTGCTACCCCACTCATTGGATAAAATAGCATATACAAAGCTACTATAGTAAGCAATAAGCTTTTAAGCCAACCTGCCCAATCTTTACGATTACTTATCCATGTTAATGTTGCCGAACTCAATCCTGCAAATAGCATAAGATAAGTTACAAAGGCTAAGGTTCCTAATGTCATAAATGTTGGAAAAAATATTCCAATAAGTCCTAAAATTATAAATAAGAATCCTCCTATTTTTGCATATTTTTTAAATGTATCTATGATACTTTTGTTTAGATTCATTTCAAGTGTTGAATTAATCCACATTTCTTATCCTTTCTTAATTTATAGTTAGAAACAGTTTTAAACTATCTCTTCTAATGTCTTTTCTAACTCATCTACTTTAGAGTTTCTTTTATTAAGACCTATATGAACATAAGTTGCCCAAATTGCTCCAATAAAACTTATTATAATAAATATCCATGGAGATATTAAATCATAAGCATAATAATCTATAAAAGCTCCTATAGTTCCAAATAGGATAATATATATGATAAAATATCCTATTTGATGTTTAATAGATATTTTTTTATTTGATTTTTTTTGCTTCATCTTCTTTTGCTTCATTATTAAACTTTTCAGTATCTTTATTTGCTTTGATATTTTCTTTATCTTCATATCTAGTTACCTTTTTTGCAGCACTACTTTTATGAGCTAATGATGCAACATCGGTTTTGAGCTTATGATAAAGTTTTTCAACTACATTTTTACCTTTAATCTCTTTTTTAATATTATCAATAGAGCTAACAAGTCCTTTGTACTCTAGTGAGTATTTATTGGTATATCCAAGAAGAGTTGCTCTAGTTAACTCTTTTTCTGCTTCATTTAAAAGTTTTGTTGCTTCATCTTTTTTAGTTTTATCTAAATTTGATGCATCATTAATTAAATCTTGAGCTTTTAATAATGGTAAAGGGATAACACTATTTTCTATAATGAAAGTACTATATGCTTTTTTCATAATAATCATTGCTATTTTGCTATTACCTTTATTTAGTGCTTTGAGAGCATCTTTTGTAGCTATTGGAAAGATTTTCATTGGTAATGAGACAATTTCTATATCAACTTCATCTTTCAAATGAGATAATATAGCTATTACATTATTAAATTGATGTTGATTTAAAAATTCTTTAGACTCTTTTAAAAGATGATTAATAGTTTTTATTGAAGCTAGATTTTCAGATACAGCAAATTGTTCATCTAATGGTACAATATCTAACGAAGGATTGTTTTTAAGAGCTAAATCAAATTTTTCTGTAGCTATCTTAAATTGTTTTTTTGCTTCATCTATTTTGTTGTGTTGTAAACTTTGTATAGCAAAAGAGGTTGCATTAAGTGCATCAATAATCTCTTTAGGTGCTTTTTTAAAGTTTTTTTGAGTATTCTTTATTTGATTTGTTATTAGTATTTTACTATCTGTTTTAGCTTGTAAGATAGTAGTAAATAATAATCCAGCAGTGATTGTTGAAAGTAGAATGGTTTTTTTCATGATATTTCCTTTAAATTTTGTATGAAAATTATAACTTTAAAAGGTTAACTATTAACTAATCATTTAATTATTTTTATTTTTTAAACTCTTATACTTAAAGACAATAAGTAACATTTAGGTATAATCGCACAATTTTAAAATTATATAAGGATAATAAATGTCAAGTTTAAATGTATATTATGACAAAGATTGTGATATAAATATCATCAAATCAAAAACAGTAGCAATGATTGGTTTTGGAAGTCAAGGACACGCACATGCAGAAAATCTTAGAGATTCTGGTGTTGAAGTAGTTATTGGTTTAAGACCAGAAGGTTCTTCTTGGAGTAAAGCCATAGCTAAAGGTTTTGAAACATTTACAGTAGCAGAAGCAACTGCAAAAGCTGATGTAGTTATGATTCTTCTTCCAGATGAAAATCAAGCTGAAATTTATGATAATGAAATTGCTCCAAACCTTAAAGAGGGAGCAACAATTGCCTTTGGTCATGGATTTAACATTCACTATGGAAGAATTAATCCAAGAAAAGACATTAATGTTACTATGATTGCTCCAAAAGCTCCAGGACATACTGTACGTTCTGAATTTGTAAGAGGTGGTGGTATACCAGATCTTATCGCTGTTGGTCAAAATCCAAGTGGAACTACAAAAGAGTTAGCTCTTTCTTATGCATCAGCTATTGGTGGTGGTAGAACAGCTATCATTGAAACAACATTTAAAGATGAAACAGAAACAGATCTATTTGGTGAACAAGCAGTACTTTGTGGTGGTGTATCTTCATTGGTTCAAGCTGGTTTTGAAACATTAACTGAAGCTGGTTATGCTCCAGAGATGGCATACTTTGAGTGTCTTCATGAACTTAAATTAATCGTTGACCTTATGTTTGAAGGTGGAATCGCCGATATGAGATACTCTATCTCAAATACAGCTGAGTATGGTGATTATGTTTCAGGTAAAAGAGTTATCAATGATGAATCAAAAGCTGCTATGAAAGAGATTTTAAAAGAGATTCAAGATGGTAGATTTGCAAAAGACTTTATACTTGAAGGTCAAGCAGGATACCCAAGAATGAATGCTGAAAGAAATAATGATAAAGAGAAACTTATCACTAAAACAGGTAATCAATTACGTGAAATGATGCCATGGATATCTGCAAATAAAATTGTAGACCAAGAAACTAACTAATCTTTTTAGTACAAATAGTGTAAATCATCTTCTTTAAAGGCGATGATTTACGCAGAAATATGCTATCTCAATTTTAATTCTTAAAAAAGAATATAATAATGCGATAGGAACTACAGTTAAAGCCTCTTAATATATCTGAACAATAGTTTGTAGTTTACTTATTAAATTATATTTAGATACTTCATATCTTTTCCTTCCATTTATTATCACAGATTGTCAATTAAAAATATTAAAAAAGGATAATTATGAGTCAAATTATAGATGAAACTATTTCTGCCTTGGAGATAATGAAAAAGTACCCTAAAGAGCTTTTTTATAAAGGGGATTTATCTCTACTTAAACGACCTAAAGTTTCTATAGTTGGTACAAGAAGACCTTCTGTTTATACACGTCAGTTTACATATATACTTGCTAAGGCATTGGCAAAAAGAGGGGTTTGCATAGTATCTGGTGGGGCTATGGGAGTAGATGCTATAGCTCATGATGGTGCAGGAGCTTCCAATACCATAGCCGTTGTAGCAAATGGTTTAGATATACGCTATCCCGTAGTCAATAAAAATCTTATAGAGAAGATAGAAAATAACGGTTTGATGATAAGCCAATTTTCTGATGGTTTTCGTGCTACAGCTTGGAGTTTTGTTGTACGCAATGAGATAGTAGTAGCACTTGGAGATATTTTAATAGTTACAGAAGCTGAAGTAAATTCTGGTTCTATGCGTTCTGTAGAGTTTGCAAAAAAGATGGGAAAGAAAATTTTTGTACTTCCTCATAGATTAGGTGAAAGTAGTGGAACAAATTCTCTTTTAGAAAAAGATGAAGCAACACCTATCTATGATATAGAAGCATTTGTATCTAATTTTGGAATTGAAGCAGATAGTGATATTGTAAAAGATGAGTTTTTTTATTTTTGTCAAAAATATCCAACTATAGATGCCTGTATAGATAAATTTAGTCAAAGAGTATATGAAGCAGAACTTGAAGGTATCATCACGATACAAAATGGTATCGTGAGATTAAATTAGGCTATTTTGTTGCATTTATTTCTTTGGTTGAGTTAGAATCATTTTTAGAAGATGTCTGTTCATCAGATAACTCTTGAAATAACTCTTCAAGGAATGATTCAGGTAACATACCTGCTTGAAAAAATTTTACATTACCTTTCGTATCCATAGCTACGAAAAAAGGTACACTACCTTTCCATTTAGCTCTTTGTTGCATATACGATATTAATAATTGAGCTTTTTCACTTGAACCAATAATGTAGTTTATACCTTTTCTTTTAGCAAAAACTTTAAGTTGTTTATTGTTTAATCCCCAAACCTCAACAGCAACAACAGCAAGTTTATCTTTATATTTCTTTTTAAGATCTATAAGATGAGGAATAGAAGCTAAACATGGTGGACATTCATAACCAAAAAATTCTAAAAATACTACTTTACCTTCAAGACCTTTAAATTTAAGACCTGTATTGGTTCCAATAATATCGTGTTTTACACCATTTATATCTGTCATTGACATTGGAAATGATAGTTTATCTGCATTTTGAGCAATTATAGAGAGTGTTAAGAATAGCATTACAGCTAAAATTTTTTTCATTTTAAAACCTTTTGAATTTAATTTTTTAGATTATACAATATTTAACATATACAAAGAGCATCAAAATTTCAAAAAAAGGAGGAAGAAAGAAAAATGATAGAAACTAATTTATTATTAAAGGAGGATAAAATAAATTATTTCATTTGATGCTCTTGTAAAAGTATTATATAAGAATAAGGTTAACTAAATGCTAATAGGGAGTATAATTATATAATTATATAATTATAAAATTAAAAATTAGGAGTTTAGTGTGTTAAAACGTTTATTTATTATAATGTTATTAATATCTTCTATCGTATATGGAGATATTTCTTTAAAAAAGAAAATAGGGCAGATGCTTATGGTTGGATTTTATGGAACATCAGCATCTAAAAATAGTCAAATATGTAAAGATATTGAGAATTACAATTTAGGGGCTGTCATACTTTTTGACTATAATCCTGTAGATAAGAGTAAGCCTAAAAATATTTACAATAAAGAACAGTTAAAAAAACTTACAAAAGAACTTCAGTCTTGTTCTTCTGATGGAAAACTTCTTATAGCTGTTGATCAAGAGGGTGGTAGAGTCCAAAGGCTTAAATCTAAATATGGTTTTTATGGACATTTCCCTAAAGCTTCTAACATTGCACATATGAATCAAAATAAGATTAAGTCTACCTATCTTAAAATGAGTAGAGAACTCAAATCTGTAGGTATCAATTATGATTTAGCTCCTGTTGTTGATTTAGATATAAATAAGAAAAACTATGTTATCCATAAATTGGGACGTTCTTTTGGTAGAGATCCAAGAGTAGTAGCTAAATATGCTTCTATATTTATAGATGCTATGCATACTAATGGAATAATAACTGCTTTAAAACATTTCCCTGGGCATGGTTCATCTATGGGTGATACTCATAAAGGTTTTGTAGATGTTACTAATCTTTGGCAAAAATCAGAGTTAGAACCATACCGTCTTTTAAAAGATAAAGCAGATACAGTTATGGTAGCACATGTATTCAATAGACATTTAGATAGTAAATATCCTGCTAGTCTTTCATATAATACAATTACAAAAATATTACGAAAAAAACTAGGTTTTAATGGTGTAGTTATTACTGATGATTTACAAATGGGTGCTATAAGTAAAATGTATGGAATGAAACGTACATTAAAACTTGCTATAAATGCAGGAGATGATATATTACTTATAGGTAATCAACTTGACGCTAAAAAAATACAAAGTACAAAATATTTGGTAGATACTATATATGCTCTTGTAAAATCAGGAGATATAAAAAAGAAAAGTATAGATGAATCGTATAGACATATCAAAAATTTAAAAAATAAGTTATAAACAATTAATCTTTTTTTGTTATACTAATTTTAATAAAAAATTAAAAGGATTACATTATGGATATTATAGAAAAAGAGTTAGAAAAGAGACGAAGTGCTATTGGTAAAGAGGTAGAACTTCTTTTTAAAGCCAATATGAAAATTACTGATTGGGACGTACCAGAAGCTAATGATGATGAAGCGGCAAAACTTTTAATAAACATCATTAAAGAAGAAGTAACAAAGATTGAAGCTGATATTGAGGCAGGAAAGTACGAGAATTACTAATGCAAAATAGTAAGAAAGCCTTTGGCTTATGGAGTGCTGTCTTTTTAGGTATTGGCTCTATGGTTGGGGCTGGTATCTTTATTGTTATTGGTCAAGCAGGAGCAATGGCAGGAAATATTGTCTGGGTCTCTTTTATCTTTGGAGGTATTATCTCTTTACTTAGTGGTTATTCACTTGCAAAACTAGCCGTACGATACCAATCACGTGGTGGGATTGTAGAGTATTTAGTCCAAGGATTTGGACAAAACATATTTTCTGGAAGTATGGGCATTATATTCTATTTTTCTCAACTCATCGCTTTAGCAGCTGTTGCAAAATCTTTTGGAACTTATAGTGCTACTTTTATGAGTCATGGAGATTCAATGTGGATTAATATTTTTGCTATAGGAATTATTGCTCTATTTACTATTATCAATCTTGTTGGAGCTACTCTTGTTGCTAAATCAGAAAATATTATTGTTGCTATTAAACTAACTATTTTAGTACTTTTTAGTATTGTTGCACTTTTTACTATAAAACCTGAACTTCTAAGTGTTGCTGAAATGCCTCCTCTAAGTGGAATGATTTTTGCTATTGGTATTACCTTTTTTGCCTATCAAGGTTTTAGTGTCATTACCAATACGGTAGAAGATATGTCAAATCCAAAAGTAACCATGATGAGAGCTATGTTTATAGCACTTATTTTAGTTGCTATTCTTTATATTTTAACTTCTATTGCTGTTCTTGGAAACTTATCATTGGAGACCATCGTCAAAACTAAAGATTATGCTTTAGCTGAAGCAGCTAAACCAATTTTTGGAGAGTGGGGATTTAAAATTATGGCAACAACAGCTCTTTTAGCGACAGCTTCAGCAATTAATGCAACCCTTTATTCAGTAACAGAGATTGGATACACCATGGCAAAAGAGGGAAATCTTCCTAAAGTTTATGAATACCATTTATATCAGTCCTTTCAAGGGATTATTGTAAGTGCTTTATTTATTATTCCAATGATACTCTTTTTAAATCTTGCTCAAATTACCACTGTTGCAGCCATTGTTGTACTTTTGGTACAAGGCATAACCCATATTGCACATTTGCGTGTTATTAAAGAGACAGGGGCTAAACTATACCTTGTTATTTTAGCTTTCTTAGCTATGTTTTCTGTTGCAGGATTAACCCTCTACTCTACCTATAAAACCATGCCAAATATATCCTATTATTTACTAGGAACATTTCTATTGGCATTTTTAATCGAAATTGGGCTTAGAGTTGTGACAAAAAGGGTAATAACCCCTCAAACACATAGAGGTTTTTTAGAAAAAGTTGAAGAAAAATTAAAAGAGATTTAAAATGGAACAACTGACGACTCTTTTATCCGAATATGGACTTTGGATAGTTTTTTTCGGAATGATTGTTGAGGGAACAGCTGTTATTCTTCTTTCAGGTGTTTTATGTCATTTAGGTCTACTGCCTTGTGAAGAGACTTTGATTGTTGCTATTTTAGGAGCTATTATAGGTGATCAAAGCTGGTTCTATATAGGAAAAAACTATGCTCATAGAGTTTTGTCTAACTTTCCTCTATTAAACGATAAAGTTGAAGCTTTAAAAAAGAAAGCAGAGACTAAAGCTCAATGGTTAGCAATGAGTTCACGTTTTATATATGGTGGAGCTATTGCTATTCCTCTTGTTTTAGGGACACAACATTATGAACATAAAAAGTTTACCCTATTTGATACTATTGGTGTCTCTTTAGCCTCTATAGTTGGTCTTAGCATTGGTTATATGTTAAGTAGTAGTTTAAAAAAAGTTACAAGTGAAATCACTCAAATTGAACATTTTATGCTTCTTCTTGTAATTATTGTAGTTATAATGTCACTATATAAATATAAGAAAAAAAGTAACAGAAGAAAGGAAAATATATGAAAAATATCATATATGCCATTATATTTGGCTTTAAAGAGATTTTAACATGGAACACCATGAGATATGCACTTATTAGTGGAACAATTATATCTGCAATATGGATTGGAGTGGGTGTTCTATTTTGGGATAACCTAATTGCACTTAGTAGTCATATTTTAAATTGGATACCATTTTCAATGGTTCGTTCAAATGGAGCTTGGATGTTATCTACATTTTTATGGCTTCAACTTATCCTCTTGACATTTGCATTGGTATTTGCTTTTGCAGGAAATCTTATTTTACGGGTAGTATCAAAAGAGAGATATAGTTCATTCTCTTTGTGGGTAGCACTAGGAAGTACCATATTTTGGAGTGCTGTTTGGTTTGTTAAAGGTGACTACATTTATGCACAGTTTTTAAAACTTCTTATGTGGCTTCCATTTGAGACTATTGAAAAAGGGATTGCTTTCTTAATCGCTTTCTATCTTATTTACAATGCTATTATAGTAAGTATGCTTTTTGTTGCTAGTCTATTTAGTGAACCTCTACTTGTGGCTGTTGAAAAAAAATATTTTAAAGAAAGTGAAGTAAAACGAAATCATATTTTATCTTCTATTATCTATACACTTAAAGATAGTTTTATCTTTTTAGGTTTATCCATTGTTGCTTTTCCCTTACTCTTTATTCCTGTGGTCAATATCTTCACACAAATTGCATTATGGATATGGCTTACAAAAGATATTATGAGTTATGATGCCATTACTCTTACTTCATTAGAAATTACAAAAGAAAAACTTAAAGATCATAGAAAAGCCTTATGGTTAATTAGTTTTGTAACTATTCTTTTTAACTTTATACCTATACTTAATCTATTTGGACCATTTTTTGGAGAGATTACTATGTTTCAATATCTTAAAAATAAAAAAGATTAAGATATAAAAGAGAGGAAATAGCTATTTTTTTATAGCTAAATATCTCTCTAAAATAATTTTTGCAGCTATAGAGTCTATCTTGCCATCTTTTTTATGACGAAAAACTCCTTTGGTTAGCTCTTTTGCTTCTATGCTAGAGCTTTGTTCATCTTGATACTCTACGGGGATAGTAAGTTTAAGAAGAGATACAAAGTGTTTTATACGTCTTTCCATCTCTTCTGAACTCTCTGCATCTAGTGGAAGACCAACTATAAGTTTTTCTATCTCCCACTCTTTTAAAAATGTATTTACATCACGTGCAGCTTGGTTACGGTTTTTTCGTAGTATGGCATTTTGAGGCATAACAATATTACTACTAAGGCAGATTGCTATACCAATACGTTTAAGTCCTACATCTATACTTGCTAATTTCATAATACTATTATAGCAGATATTAATATCTATATCCATAATCTCTATAGTATGGATTTGTTCTATGAACTATACTTTTAGTAAAACCATAGTAGTTAGCATCTGCTGGTATAAAATATCTATGATTAAATAGTCCACGTCCTCTTACTCTATCTCTATATGTATAGTATCTGTCATAACGATAAAATTCATCTTCAAAATAGTATCCATAACGATTAAAATATCCGTAGAAAAAACCATTGTCATCATAAAATGAAGCCCTATCATATTTGTATGCTAAAATCCATCCTCTTTTAGGATAGTTGTATCCATATTCTCTATATCTTCTATGGTTATTTGTTCTTGAGTAGTTATTGCCATTTTCATATCTATTATTTTCAAAATAGGCTAATTTTTTAAATCTATGAGAATTGTGTATATTTCTAAACTCATTTTTTGTTCTAAATTTTCTTTTTTGAGCTTTACTTCTTGTCATATATCTATCTAATTTTACTATATGATGCTCAGATAGATGATTATTGTGACTATCCGTTGCCTCTACACCTAGTGTTAATCCTACTATAAAAATAAATGTTAAGATTATTTTATTCATGATTTATCCTTTATTTCAATAGTGCATCATAATATAAGTTTGTGTAGTTATTGTGATAATCTTTCTAATTTAAAAGAGTTACAATATAAGCATAGCATCACCATAAGAGAAAAATCTATACTCTTTCTCTATGGCCTCTTTATATAACTCTAAAGTTTTTTCTCTTCCAATAAAAGCAGATACTAACATAATAAGTGTACTTTTTGGTAGATGAAAATTTGTTAGTAGATGTGTAACACGTTTAGGTTTGTTTGTTGGATTTAAAAATAGATCACACTCACCTTTAAGTTTTTGTGTACGTATATAGTACTCAAGAGTTCTTGTTACTGTTGTACCTATGGCAAGTATAGCTCTATCACTTTTAAGTACTTCTGCTGAACTTTGAGGAATATCAAAATATTCAGAGTGCATAGGGTGGTTTAGTATCTCATTTACCTCTACAGGTTTAAATGTACCTGCTCCTACATGTAGGGTTATCTTGTGTATATTGTGCCGTTTTTGCAATCTATCAAATAGTTCAGATGTAAAGTGTAGTGATGCTGTTGGAGCTGCTACTGCACCAGCATTTTTTGCAAATAGTGTCTGATAGTCTCTTTCATCATCTTTATTGTCCTCTCTTTGCATATATGGAGGTAGAGGAAGATGTCCTATCTTATCTAGTATTACTACAAGCCCTTCAAAGCGTATGGGTTTATCATTGTGGGTAAAAGTAACTATACGAGAGCCATCTTCATTTAAGCTAGTTACAGTGGCTACAAGATTCTCATCAAAAAGAAGTTTTGTACCTATTTGTACCTTACCACGTATCATTACTAAGTAGTGATTTGCATCTATGGGCTTGTTAAATAGAAGTTCAACTTTTCCACCACCTTGCAGAAAACCTTTTTTATTGATGCTTGTTGCTTTTTTCTTCCCAAATATACGAGCTTTTATAACACGGGTATCATTAAGAAAAATATCGCAATTTTTTGGTACAAAATCAAGTAGATGTTTAAATGTTGTATGAGTAACAGTATCAGTTTTTCTATCGTAAACTAAAAGCTTTGCACTATCTCTTGGTTGTACTGGTATAGTAGCTATAAACCCATCAGGGAGTTTATAGTCGTAGCTTTGAGTAAGAAGTTCTGGAGACATTATGATTGTCTCTCTTCATTTTCATCATTATCTTCTTCTACATAAGGATTGACTATCTGTACTATAAGTATAGATGCACCATAAAGTAAGATAAGAGGAAATGCCATAAGTAGTTGAGTTAGTACATCAGGAGGTGTAAGAAGAGCAGCTAGAATAAATATGATGAGTATGGCATAACGGAAAAAATCTTTTAGAGTCTTATCTGTAACTAGCCCTAAGATAGCTAAAAAGTAAGCAAATACAGGAAGTTCAAAAGCTATACCAAAACCCATCATAATTTTTGTAAAAAAACCTACATAATCTTCAATATTTATCAGTGGGGTATAGAGAAATGAACCAAATGTTATAAGAAATTGAAAACCAAAGGGTGTAACTACATAGTATGCAAATAGTACTCCTACCCCAAACATTACAGAACCACCTACTACAAAAGGTAAAATCATTTTCTTCTCACTATTATATAGTCCAGGAGCTATAAAGAGCCATATTTGGTATAGTATAAAAGGTAAAGCACCTAAAAGTCCTGCAAAAAATGAGACTTTAATAGCTACAAAAAATGCACCACCAACTTGATGTGTAGTTACCATACCATCAGCAGCCTTTTTTGAGATTAGGGCTACTTGTGCTAAAGCTTCATTTAGTGGTGCCGTGACCCATTCAAGAATCTGTTCATGAAATGTAAAAGCTATGATAAACGCTAGAAAGATAGACAATACAGAAAGACCAAGTCTTTTTCTAAGTTCTGCAAGGTGTGGTTTTAATTCATCAAACATTATGCGTTATCCTCACTACTGTTTTTAGATTTTTTATTGAGTGTAATTTTCTCTTTTTTCTCAATAATCTTTTGTTCTGTAGAACTATCTATTTTAGGTTCTTCGTACTTAAGAGCACTCTCTATATCATTAAACTCATCAAAAGCTATATTTTTAAATCCTTGTAATTCTTGAGTTGTCTGGTTAAGTTGCTCTTTATATCTAAGAGCCTCTTTTTTGAGTTCAGCAACATTCATCTCCTGCTCTAAAGACTCTTTTGCCTCACCAATAGTTTTTTTAATACCTCTTATAAATTTTGCCATTTCCATAAGTGCAGAAGGTAGTTTATCTGGACCTAAAAATAAGATAGCAATAACAGCAATAAGAAGTAATTCGGTAAATCCGATTCCAAACATATATAAAACCTTAAAAATTTAGTATGGTTATTTTAGCTAATTATCCTAAAATATATAGAGATAGTTCATCACTAATAAAGAAATTTGTATTAAAGTAGTATTTTTTGTTTGTAGTTAATTTACCCTCTCCATATAGAAAATCGGCTCTTTGTTTCATATCTTGTGGCAATAGAGCTATCTCTATACCTATATTTGAGCGTAATCCTAAAAAGATTTTTTCTGTAAGAAGCTCCTCTTTTGTTAGTAGTTCTTGAGTAAATTCTAAAGGATTTTCTATATATCTATCTATATCTGTAGTTGGATAGAAACGTCTATCTTCTAAAAATCCAACAGCTCCAGCTCCAGCTCCTATATAATCTTTTGTTTGCCAGTAGCCTCTGTTATGTAAACTTTCATATCTTCCAAAATTTGAAATCTCATATGCTTTAAATCCACGTTTTTCTATCTCTTGTGTTACAAAAAATGCCAATGAGTCATCTTCTTGCTTTACTTCAGGGGTAGATGCAAAATTTGTTCCACTCTCTATGGTAAGTTCATATGCTGAAATATGGTCTATAGGTAGATTAAAAGCACTATTTATATCTTCTAAAAGTAGCTCTTTTGTATCTCCTTGATAGTTGTATATTAGATCTAAAGATATATGTTCAAAACCTACTTTTTTAGCTTCAATTATAGCACTTCTTGCTTGTTTTGGATTGTGAGCTCTATTGAGTGCTTTTAACTTCTTTTCATTAAAACTTTGTACTCCAAAACTGACTCTTGTTACACCTAAATCTTTCATACTCTTGAGCCACTGTTTAGTTGCAGAGTTTGGATTGGCTTCAGTTGTTATCTCAGCATCTTTTTGTAGATAAGGTTTAAGTAGTTCAAATATAGGAGCGTATAGCTTAGCATCTATGGTAGATGGAGTCCCACCACCAATAAAAAGAGTCTCTATGGAGTTTTTTGTTGCCCCAAATCTTTTAAGTTCAAAACAGATTTGTTTGTGTAGTGCTTGCATATATCTCTGTTTTGTATCAAACTTATCTACATAGCTATTGAATGAGCAGTAGTGACACTTCGAATCGCAATATGGTATGTGTATATATGCTAACAAATTAAACCCCTTATAACTCTTGTTTTGATAGAATAATATCAGAAATTTAAGAGTAATAATATTAATAATATGAAATGAGTTAGCATAATGCAAAGACAAAAGAGATACCGTCCAAATGTCGCAGCTGTTATACTCTCTTCAAAATATCCAGATAAATGTGAATTTTTTGTTGCACATCGTAGTGATATAAAAAATATATGGCAATTTCCTCAAGGGGGTATTGATGAAGGTGAAACACCTAAAGAAGCACTAAAACGAGAGTTGTTAGAAGAGATAGGGTGTAATAATGTTGAGGTTTTAGGTGAATACCCTGAATGGATTTCATATGATTTTCCAAAGGTCTCAAGAGGTAAAAGTTACCCTTTTGATGGACAGATACAGAAATATTTTTTAGTTCGTCTTAAGTGTGGTGCAAAGATAGACTTGGAAGCATATGATATACCAGAATTTAAAGATTATACATTTATGGATTATGAGAGTTTGATTAAAAAAGTGGCGTATTTTAAACGCCCTATTTACAGAAAAGTTATAGATTATTTTATGAAAGAGGGGTTGATATGAGGTTAAAAAAATGTTAGTTGTACATAAGTATGGTGGTACAAGTGTTGGCGATTTGGATCGCATAGAAAATGTGGCAAATAGAGTTGTTAAAGCTAGAGAAGAGGGTAAAGATATTGTAGTTGTTGTATCTGCTATGAGTGGAGAGACCAATAAGCTTATTGGTTATGCTGAACACTTTACAGACAATCCAGCTAAAAAAGAGATGGATATGCTATTGAGTTCAGGAGAACGTGTAACAGCAGCACTACTCTCTATAGCTTTACAGTCTAAAGGATTTGATGCTGTAGCTATGAGTGGAAGACAAGCAGGGATTGTAACAGACAATACTCATACATATGCACGTATAGAATCTATAGACCCTACATCTATGCACAATGCTATTGGTGAAGGTAAAGTAGTTGTAGTAGCAGGTTTTCAAGGGATAAATAAAGATGGTTCAGTAACAACACTCGGTCGTGGTGGCTCTGACTTATCGGCTGTTGCTCTTGCAGGTGCATTAAAAGCAGATCAATGTGAGATATATTCTGATGTAGATGGTATATATACAACCGACCCACGCATAGAACCAAATGCAAAAAAACTAGACACTATATCTTATGATGAAATGCTTGAATTATCTAGTCTTGGTGCAAAGGTACTACAAAACCGTTCAGTAGAATTGGCTAAAAAGTTGGGTGTAAAACTATATGCAAAAAGTAGTTTTTCAGATAACGAAGGAACATTGATAACACAGGAGAGTGAAAATATGGAAGCAGTATTGGTAAGTGGTGTAGTTTTAGATAAAAATCAAGCAAGAGTAACACTAAGAGGTGTAGCTGATAGACCAGGGATTGCAGCAGAGATATTTACAAAACTTGCAGATGAAAATATAAATGTAGATATGATTATCCAAAATGTTGGTACAGATAATGCTACAAATCTTGGATTTACAGTTCCTGAGAGTGATATAGTAAATGCCAAAAAGATAATGGAAAGTTTTAGTCACGATATTGAGAGTATGGATTATGATGAAAAAGTTTGTAAAGTATCTGTAGTTGGTGTTGGTATGAAGTCTCACTCAGGAGTAGCAGCAACAGCATTTAGAGTATTGGCTGACAATAACATAAATATACAGATGATTTCGACTTCAGAGATAAAAGTCTCTATGGTAATAGATGAAAAATATGGTGAATTGGCTATTAGAACTCTTCATGAAGCTTATAAGTTAGATAAATAATGCAACAACTGCTTAAATGGACACTCGATGCCATCAGAGAGGAAGAGTCATCTTTTTCTTGGATGGAAGAGTACCGTTATGAGTGGTCACCTTTGGTCAAGAGTGCAGTAGAACAAGTAATTAAAGGTAAAACAGTTTTAATCTTAACAGATGACTCTAGAGAGTGGTTTGCTAAATATATTTTAAATTCCATAAATGATTTAGACAAAGATAGACCCATAGTGCCATTTTATGAATTGGCTGATTGTTTCTCTCATCTTAAAAACTTAAATAGTTCACAAGATTTACAATTATTGGAAGATATGTTAGATATATCTTATCCTAATGGATATTATATCTGGTATATAGGTAAAGGGGAACACCCATATACAAAATTAGCATATCGTTCAGATTATAATTTTCTATGGATTTTAGATGCAGAGGTTCAAAATTCATTTATTTTGAGTTCTGTAGATAAAGAATTGGATATAAAACTTATTCAACTATATAAGCTTTTTGATAAGACACTTTTTTCAGCTATTTTTGGAGAGTTGGATCTAGAGTTATGAGGCTAAGTAGTCAAGTAGTTGTAACTACCCAAATAAATAATACCATAAAAGAGCTAGAAGAACTTCGTATTAGTGAGACTATTGTTGAGATAGTTACTCCATCTTCTATTGATGTAGTAGAAAATGATTTTATAGAGTCATATATACATAGATATATTACCGATAAAGTATCATTCTCTGTAAGTGATGCTAAGTTAGCTATAGAGAAAGCCTATATGTCAAGTGATGAACGTACTATTATTATACTTGCAGATAAAGCATTTACTCCACTTGTACAAAATAAACTTCTTAAAGTTATAGAAGAACCACCTAAAAATAAAGAGTTTATTTTAGTTACACAGAGTAAATCGACTATATTAGATACCATTAAATCACGTTTACCTATTGTTACGCTCTCTAAAAAAGGTACTGAATATAAGTTAAGCTTAGATGTAAAAGAGCTATCTTTAGCTTCTGTATATGAGTTTGTTCAAGAGCATAAACGTACAGATGCTAAAGCTATGGCAACTTTAGTAGAACATATAGTTAAAGAGGTTATATATTCAGGTAAGTATGATTTAGATGAGAAGAGTTTAAATCTATTTTTAAATAGTTATATAGCTTTAGATATGGGTTCACCTCCTCAGTTTGTTTTGAGTGCTTTGTTGTTGAAACTACTCGCAAGAAAGAAACGGTAGAATTTTTTGTGTGTTGTGTAGAGACAATACTATACAAAGGATATAAATGTACATATATAAATTAGGAAATATTACAGATAAAAAGTCTCTACTTAAAAGACTTGGTGTTGAGTCTGGTGGTGTTGATATTATCTCAAATAAGATGGAGTTAATGTTCTTCTTTATCAAAGATTTGAGAACACCTGCTGTAAATATATTAAAACAAGATGCCTTAAGCGTAGGTGCAGAATTAGCAGTACCTAGTGGTGTAATAGTGTGTCAAAATCCTACTTATAACTGTATGCTTATGGGTACAAGAAAACATATACAGATACTATCTCGTAAAGAGTTGGCTCAACCTTTTGGTCTTAAGAGTGTTGCATTGGAGCTTCAAAAATTTTTAGCCATAAAAGAGTATGCTACCAAGATAATGGGTGTGGTAAATGCCAATGATGATAGTTTTTTTGAGGGGAGTCGTTTCCTAAAAGATGATGCGATAGTTGAGATAGAGAAGATGATAGACAGTGGTGCTAATATCATTGATATTGGAGCAGTATCTTCTCGTCCAAATGCTAAAATAGTAAGTAGGTCTGTTGAGCTTGAGCGTATTAAACCTATATGTGATGTGATAGCCTCTAAAAAACTATATAAAAAGGCTACTTTTTCTGTGGACTCTTATATTCCTGAAGTAGTAGAGTATGCACTAAAAAGTGGCTTTACACTCATTAATGACATTACAGGGGCTAGTGATGAAGCCATCATCAAACTAGCAGTAAAGTATGATGCTAAACTCTGCATCATGCATATGCAAGGAACTCCACAAGATATGCAAAATAACCCTAGTTATGATGATGTGATAGTAGATGTTTCATCTTTTTTTAAAGAGCGTATTGAAAAGTGTGAAGAGTTAGGTCTAAAAAGAGAAAATATCATCTTAGATGTAGGCATCGGTTTTGGAAAAACATTAGAACACAATATTGCACTCATTAAAAATATGGCACATTTCAAAGTGTTTGGTTGTGAGGTATTGGTAGGAGCAAGTAGAAAATCTATGATAGATAAGATTATCCCAACTCCAGTAGAAGAGCGTTTGGCAGGGACACTTACTATACACTTAAAAGCAGTGCAAAATGGTGCAAGTATAGTTCGCTGTCATGATGTGGCAGAGCATAAACAGGCATTGGCTATATATGAAAAATTGAATGAAGAGATAGTATGACAAAACAAGAGTACCAAGATAAGATAGAACAACTTAATAGATGGGCATATGCTTATTATGTAGAAGATAATCCCATAGCAACAGATGAAGAGTACGACAAGCTTTACCATGCAGTATTGGAGTATGAGAGAGTACACTCTGATGATATAGCAGATAACTCACCCACTTTTCGTGTGGGTGGTGTGGTGCGTGATGAGTTTAGCAAAGCAAAGCACATCAAGCGTATGTGGAGTATGGAAGATGTTTTTACCACAGAAGAAGTGCAGGAGTGGCTTGATAGAGTAGAGAAAAATGTAGGCAAATGTGACTACTTTTGTGAACCTAAGTTTGATGGAGCAAGTATGAACTTGCTCTATGAAGGTGGTAAGCTCGTACGTGCCATCACCCGTGGAGATGGTGTCATAGGTGAAGAGGTGACGGACAATGTACGTACCATACGTTCTGTACCCCTGACCATAGAGTATGATGGGTTTATAGAGATACGTGGAGAAGTGGTCATACGTAAAGATGATTTTGAAATCATCAATAAAGAACGTTTAGACGAAGGTGAAGCATCGTTTGCAAACCCACGTAATGCAGCAGCAGGGAGTCTTAGACAGTTAGACTCTGCTGTGACAGCCAAGCGACGATTGGTTTTTTACCCTTGGGGGCTTGGAGAAAACAGTTTAACCCAAAGTAGACTCTCGGACAAAATGGACTTTGTGTACAATCAAGGCTTTCTCAAACCTCCATACTCAAAGGAGTGTAACACCATAGAAGAGATAGAAGCGTTCTATCAGTTCCTTATTAGCAAGCGAGATGAAATCCCTATGATGATGGACGGAATGGTTATCAAGGTAGATGATGTGCATCTACAAGAGGACTTAGGCTATACCGTCAAAGTACCTAAGTGGATGTGTGCCTATAAATTCCCAGCGGTAGAGAAAGTCACCAAGGTTAATGACATTACTATACAGGTAGGGCGCACAGGTGTGCTTACTCCTGTAGCAGAAGTAGAGCCTGTAGATTTAGATGGTGCGATAATTTCTCGTGCTACTTTGCATAACTTTGACGAGATAGAACGTAAAGGGCTTATGATAGGTGACTCTGTCATACTTATACGCTCTGGTGATGTTATACCAAAGATAACTAAAGTGCTTACAGATAGACGTGATGGTAATGAAGTAGCTATAGTAAGACCAACTAAGTGTCCCACTTGTCACTCAGAAGTGTTAGATGAGGGTACACTCATAAAGTGCCAAAATCTTGATTGTCCAGATAGAGTTATAAACTCCATTATACACTTTGCTAAAAAAGGGTGTATGAATATAGACGGCTTAGGCTCTAAGATAGTAGAACAACTTGTTAAAGAGGGGAAGATAACAGATATTCTTGGACTCTATCATCTCTCTTATAATGAGTTGGAGGGTATGGAAGGTTTTAAAGAAAAACGGATTAAAAATCTTCTTGATGCTATAGATGCAACAAGAGGTGTAGCACTTTATAGATTGCTTAATGCTATGGGCATAGAACACATTGGTGAAGTAGCAAGTAGGGCTTTGGCTTTAGAATTTGGATTAAATATAGTAGATGCAAAACTTGAAGAGATTATATCTATAGATGGTATAGGTGAAGAGATGGCTAACTCTTTGTTAGAGTTTATGAGAGTCAATAGGGAGTTTGTATTAAAGTTATTTGATGAGATAGAGCCTACCGTAGAAGAGAGAGTAGAAGTTAAAGAGAATCCATTTAAAGATAAGAGAGTAGTACTAACAGGCTCTATGTCTGTGAGCCGTGGTGTCATAAAAGAGATGTTGGAAAATCTTGGTGCTAAAGTTAGTGGCTCTGTGAGTAAAAAGACAGATTATGTCATATATGGGGAAGATGCAGGATCGAAGTTGACTAAGGCTGAGAGTTTGGGTGTGGCTACGCTTACTGAAGATGAGATGAGAGGTATGGT
>JALUBF010000024.1 GCA_027045015.1 Sulfurovum sp. | reverse complement strand
CAATGGTGTTAAATTCAAAATCTTAGAGATACTTAGTTTTAAATATTTGGATTTGAATAGACTCTAATATATTAGAGTCTATTCTCTAAATCCTTTTGGTGAAGGAGAGGGTAGTTTATATGTCAAGTAGCTCATTTGAGCCAATGGTTTATGCTGGGTCTATGTCTATATTTTTTTGTTGATTATCGACTAATTCAGATAGAAATTGTTCTAGTGAGTATCGTTGTCTATATTCTGGTATCATAATATGAACTAAAATATCTCCTAAATCTGCTACAGCCCATTCATCACTTGTATCTGAAGCCAATATACTATCTCCACTCTCTTTTAGAGCAACTTTTAGGTTGTCAAAAAGTGCTAATGTATGTTTACCATTTAGTGAGTTTGCTATAACTACATATTTTGCAATATAGTCTGCATCTTCAAGGTTAAAAACTTCTATCTCTTCTGCTTTTTTCTCATCAAGAATATTTACTATATTCTCTACTCTTTTTTCTGTTGTCATTTAGTTATTTCCTTAAGTACATTATGTACCGATTTTTGAATTTGTTTATCAATAAAGTGTAAGCTATTTTTCTCTCGAATCTGAGTAGAACTTATAGGCATATCTATCTTTAATATCTTATAGTCTCTAAGAGAAGATATATCTAAAGTGTAGCTACTACGAGTAGCTATGACCCAAGTTATACTCTGATTGAGCCAAGAGAAGTTATGCCATTTTGTCAATGTTGACAAGTTGTCAGAACCAATGATTAGATACTTTACATTATACACTTTATTAAAGTATTTTACAGTATGTTGAGTTGTGGTACTTTTGCCCTCTTTTATCTCATAATCACTAACAATTACTTTTTTAAAATTATTAAAAAGAGTATGAACCCATTCAAGTCTTTGTGTTGCAGATGCAACAGAAGAGCTTTTAAAAGGGTTTAAAAAAGCAGGTACTACTACAAGATGGTCAATCTCTAAAACTTCAATAGCTTTTTCAACTATAAGTTGATGTGCTTTATGTGGAGGATCGAAACTACCTCCAAAGATGGCTACTGTAGGCTTGGATCTATTAACCAAATGCTAACCTCATTTACTGTAAAATTACTGAATTTTAGCATAAAAAGCATAAGGGTAAACAATGGCTGTAAAAGTAGCGATTAATGGATTAGGAAGAATTGGTAGATGTGTAGCAAGAATTATCGCAAATAGAGATGATATAGAGCTAGTTGCAGTAAATGCAAGTGGAACAGAAGAGATGCTTGCATATAACTTAAAGTATGACTCTGTGCATGGAAAGCGTGATGATATTTCTGTAGAAGAGGGCTACTTAAATATTGGTAATACAAAAGCAAAGATATTTGCCCAGCGTGATTTGAGTAAAATCGACTTTGCATCTATTGGTGCAGAGTTGGTACTTGAGTGTACTGGTGCATTTTTAACAGCTGAGTCTGTAGAACCATACTTTGAAAACGGTATCAAAAAGGTACTCTTTTCTGCTCCAGCTAAAGATGATACTGCTACTTTTGTACTTGGTGCAAATGAAGATGATTATGCAGGTGAGAGAGTTGTATCGAATGCATCTTGTACTACAAATGGACTAGCTCCTGTAGCAAAAGTGCTTGATGATGCATTTGGTATAGAGAATGGACTTATGACAACTATCCACTCATATACATCATCTCAACCTATCTTAGATGCTAAGCATAAAAAAGATCCAAGAAAAGGTAGAAGTGGGGCAGTAAACTTAGTGCCTACTACAACAGGAGCTGCTAAAGCCATCTCAAAAGTTTTACCTAGCCTAAATGGAAAACTAAATGGACAAGCTATACGTGTTCCAACACCAGATGTATCTATGGTAGATTTGACTGTAACATTAAGTAAAGATGTGACAGTAGAAGAGGTGCAAAAAGCATTTAAAGAGGCATCAGAAGGTTCTCATAAAGGTATCTTGGGTGTAGATGAAGAGTATAGAGTATCTCAAGACTTTGTAGGTGAGTCACTTAGTACAGTTGTAGCACAAGATACTATTCAGGTAATTGGTGGAAATATGGTTAAGGTACTATCGTGGTATGACAATGAGTGGGGATACTCTTGCCGTTTAGTAGATATGGCTCTACACATTAGCAAGGAGGTGTAGTTTGAGAACTATAAAAGATTTAGATATAGCAGGAAAAACTATATTTATCCGTTGTGATTTTAATGTACCAAAAGATGATGAAGGAAATATAACTGACGATAGAAGAATCCGTGGAGCTTTAACAACTATTCGTTACTGTCTTGATCGTGATTGTAAAATCATATTGGCTTCACACTATGAGCGTCCAGAGCCAAATGTATATGAAGAGAAGTTCTCTTTAGCACCTATAGTAACAAGACTTCAAAAGTTACTTAAGTTAGCAGATAACATTAGTTTAGCAAAAGATGTTGTAGGTGAAGATGCTAAGTCAAGAGCAGGTTCATTGAAAAGTGGAGATGTTCTTGTACTTGAAAATTTGCGTTATGAAGCTGGTGAGACTAAAAATGATGTAGAGTTTGCTAAAGAGTTGGCATCTATGGCAGATATATATATTAACGATGCGTTTGGAGCTTGTCATAGAGCTCACGCATCTATAGATGCTATGCCAAAACTTTTTGATAACGATAGTAAAGCAGCAGGTTTCTTGCTAAATAAAGAGGTGAACTTCTTTGATAAGACACTTGCAAAACCTATAAGACCATTTGTTGCAGTAGTTGGTGGCTCTAAAGTATCTGGTAAGCTTGAAGCACTTAGAGAACTTTTAAATAAAGTAGATAAAGTACTTATTGGTGGAGGAATGGCATTTACATTCTTGAAAGCACAAGGTTATGAGATAGGTAGCTCTTTGGTTGAAGATGATTTGCTTGATGAGGCTAGAACTATTATGATAAAAGCTAGAAAGCAGGGTGTTAAGTTCTATCTTCCTGTAGATGTTGTAGTCGCTCCTAAGTTTGAAGAGTATTCTGTATCTAAGTATCTACCAGCTCAAGAGATTCCAGAAGATTGGATGGGATTAGATATAGGACCAGCTTCATCAAGACTTTTCCGTGAAGTTATATCTGATGCACAGACTATTTTATGGAACGGTCCTATGGGTGTATATGAGTGGGATAGATTTGCTAAAGGAAGTCTTCTTATGTCTCATGATATTGCAGGAAGTCATGCTACTACCATTGTGGGTGGTGGAGATACAGCTGATGTTGCTCAAAAAGCAGGAGATGTAGATGAGATGACATTTGTAAGTACTGGTGGTGGAGCTAGTCTTAACCTGTTAGAGGGTAAATCTCTTCCAGGTATTGAAGCGTTAAAAGTATAGATTGTATTATTGGAAGAATACTGTTAGGGCAAAGCTTGAAAAACTACGCTAATACGAATTAGTTTTATTTAAGGATACATAATGATATATGCAGGAAATTTTAAAACAAACCATACAAGAGCCAGTACGGCTAACTATATAGAAGAGCTTAAAGATAAGTTGCGTGGAAAATCTTTGGAGGATAGAGTATATATCTTCCCTCCTGCTACTGCTCTTGATGATTATGAGGGTGATTTTACTATAGGTACACAAAATGCCTATCCAGCTCAAAATGGTGCATATACTGGAGAGATAGGGCTAGAACAGCTTGATGAATTTGGTATAAAAAGTATCCTTATAGGACATAGTGAGCGTCGTGAGTATATGGCTGAAACTCAAGATAAAGTTAGTCAAAAATTTGCATTTTTTCAAGAGCAGGGTTTTGAGATTATATATTGTATTGGTGAACCTTTAGAGGTGCGTGAAAATGGATTTGAAGATGTTATGAAGTATCTTCTTGCTCAGTTTGATGGCATAGATATAAATTATGATAAGCTTATAGTTGCCTATGAACCTATCTGGGCTATTGGTACAGGAAGAAGTGCTACAGTTGAAGAGATATCAACTACTCATAGAGCTTTGAAAAATGCTATCAATGATAGACCACTACTATATGGTGGTTCTGCTAAACCTGAAAATATAAAAGAGATTAAAGCTATCGCTGGGGTTGATGGAGTGCTTGTAGGTTCTGCATCACTTGATGCAAATAGTTTTTCTCAAATGGTACTATCTTAATATAGTACCATTTATCTTTCTATTTAAATAGATCTGCTAATGCAGTTGTATCTGTAGTTTTTTCTACCTCGTTTTTAGATGAATCTACTTGACGTTCTGCGATACCTTCTACTTCACTTAACTCTATAGTATATCCTGTAAGCATAGAGGCTAAACGTATATTTATACCTGATTTTCCAATAGCTTTTGCTTTTTGGTCATTAGTGATACTTATGATAGCTTTTTTATCATTGGCATTAACTTTTATACTTTGAGTAATAGCTGGACTCAATGCACGAGTTATAAATACTTCTGGTATAGGAGAGTAGTCAATACAGTCAATATTCTCTCCATTAAGCTCTTGACTTACTGCGTTAATACGCACACCTTTCACTCCAACAGCAGCACCAATAGGGTCAACATTCATCTGGTCGGTTTTTAGTGCTATTTTTGCTCTTTCTCCTGGAATTCTTGCAGAGTTTACTATCTCTACTACATCATCAGCAATCTCAGGAACTTCCAATGCCATTAGTGATTCTAAAAATTTTGGTGAAGTACGAGTAAGTTCAAGAAATAGCCCATATTGAGGATCTACAGATACATAACGAAGTAATGCTCTTATACTATCACCACGTTTGAATTTCTCACCTTTAATACGGTTTCTAAGGCTTAAAATACCTTTAAGCTCTCCTATTTCTACGTGAGTATTGTTATCAGCATCAATACGGTTTACTGTTCCTAACATTACAGAACCTACTTTTTCTCTATATTTCTCAAATAAATCTTGTTCTATACGTCTTTGTATATGATACTCAAGTTCTTTAAATAGATTTGCAGATGCAGTACGTCCATGCTCTTCTAATATAAACTCTTCTTTAAGTTCATCTCCTATTTCAATAGAATCATCAAACTCTTTTGCTTCAGATAGAGAGATGAAAGCATCAGATTCAATAGTCTCAATATTTGGTTCTTTTCCTACTTTTGCAAATAGTTGTGAATCACCATCAGCAACAACTGTAATGACTTTATTTACACTATATGTTTTTGTATCTTTGTTTATAATTACTTCAAAATTACTTGTAAAAGTTGTAAGTTTTTTAGCAGTATTTTGAAGGGCTTGAGTAAATGCTTCTAGTGCATGTTCTTGAGATATATTTTTCTCATGTGCTATAGCTTCAATAATATCTAATATTTTTTCCATAAGTTTTTCCTATTTTTAAATAACATTCAATTAGAACGCTACAAGAGGTAACATAACATTATCAATAATATCTCGGGAGGGTTCTTTTTGAAGTTGTATATTATATCTAACCAAACCTTTACTGAAAATGAAGTATAATCTTTAAAATAGACTCAAAGAATTAAAGGTATTATATTATGAAATTGAAACTTGCTAGAACAACATTAAAAGCAAAACCAAAAACAGTTGAACTAAAAAAGATAGAAGATGAGTTATCTCATAAATCTATTTTTTATTTTGATAAAGATAACTCTCATAAAGAGCTAAAAGAGCTTATAGGATATTTTGAAGACAAAGGTTTCTCTGTATATATGAGAGAGGTAAGATATGGATTAGATGAAAATGAGTACATCTATGAAGTACATATTATCGCCTAGTTAAAAGAGATAACTTTGAATAGTAAAAAATTATTTATAGAGACACTTGGTTGTGCGATGAATGTTCGTGATAGTGAACATATGATTGCAGAGCTTAATAAAAAAGAGTCTTATAGGCTTACAGAAAATCTTTCTGAAGCTGATCTTATCATTATCAATACCTGTTCTGTAAGAGAAAAACCTGTAGCTAAACTTTTTTCTGAGATAGGTGTATTTAAAAAACATAAAAAAGAGGGTGCAAAGATAGGTGTTTGTGGTTGTACTGCTTCACATTTAGGTAAAGATATTATCAAAAGAGCTCCTGTAGTTGACTTTGTTCTTGGAGCTAGAAATGTATCTAAATTAAAAGATGTAATAGACAAAAAACATTCTGTTGAGGTAGATATTGATTTTGATGAGACAACATATGCCTTTGGAGAGTATAGAGCCAATCCTTTTAAAGCTATGGTAAATATAACTATAGGGTGTGATAAATCTTGTACATTTTGTATCGTTCCTGCTACTAGAGGAGATGAGATTTCAATACCTTCTAAACTTATAGTACAAGAGATAGAAAAAGCAGTCAAAGGTGGTGCAAAAGAGGTAATGCTTCTTGGGCAGAATGTAAATAACTACGGTAAACACTTTACATCTTCAGACGAGACTTGTAACTTTACAGAGCTTTTACAAAAGATTTCAAAGATTGATGGTTTAGAGCGTATCCGTTTTACATCTCCTCACCCATTACATATGGACGATGAATTTTTACAAGAGTTTGCTTCAAATCCAAAAATATGTAAGCAGATACATGTACCTCTTCAAAGTGGTTCAACTAAACTTCTTAAAGAGATGAAAAGAGGCTACACAAAAGAGAACTTCTTGAACCGTTGTGAGAAGATACGTACTCTTTGTCCACAATCTACTATATCTACAGATATTATAGTAGGTTTTCCAAATGAGAGTGATGATGATTTTGAAGATACTATGGAGGTACTTGAAAAGGTGCGTTTTGAACAGATGTTTTCATTTAAGTACTCTCCTCGACCACACACAAAAGCAGCAGAGTTTGATAACCAGATAGATAATCAGATAGCAGGAGAGAGACTAACAAGACTTCAATCCCGTCATACTGAGATACTTGATGAGATAATGGACTCACAAATAGACACTATTCATAGTGTCTATTTTGATGAGCTAAAACCAAATGGACGAGTATCTGGACGTAGTGATGATGGTAAACTCTTTTTTGTAGAGGGTAGTGAAGAGCTACTTGGCAAGATAGTTGATGTAAAGGTAACCAAAACATCAAGAGGAGCGCTTGAGGGAGTGCTTATCTAACCTTTATGAAGAGTTATATTCAAGGAGTTAGTAAGGTTGTCATACCTCCTTTGGTTTACTTAATTATGCGTGTAGTATGGTACACTACACGTAAAAAATTTCACTATATTTCTACTATAAATGAGGAACAATATGTGTGTGTCACATGGCATGCTGAACTCTTTATGACTACACAAGCGTATAGAAGTATACATAAAAATAATCCTGCATCGGCTATTATCTCTTCTCATTTTGATGGAACAATAATTGCAAGAACATTAGAGTTTTTAAATATACGACCACTTAGAGGTTCTTCAAGAAGAGGAGCTAAACAGGTACTTTTACAAGCATTTAAGAGTATTAAAAATGGTGAAGAGGTACTAATCACTCCAGATGGACCAAGAGGTCCTAGACACTCTATGAGTGATGGAGCAGTAGGTATTGCGCTAAAGAGTAAGTTACCAATTTTTGCGATGAACTATAAAGCTACAAGTTATTGGCAGTTAAAATCATGGGACAAGTTTGTCATACCTAAACCATTTAGTAAAATAGACTTTTATATACAGAGTTTATCTCTTGATGGTATGGAGCATAAAGAGGCAAAAGAGTATCTTTTAGAAAAGATGTTGGAAAATACAATAAAGTAATTTTTAACTAGCTTTTAAAAATTTATTAAGTGATCTTTTTGCTTTCCAATCCATCTTATAATATATATGATTTAGATACCATAAAAGTTGTTTTGTAGTAATTTCTCTCTTTTTTGCTTCATGTTTTAAAATATATTGAGGTATGTGTATTTTTCTTTTAGAAAACTCTTTTGCTAATTGATTGATATTTTTATCATATCTGTTATAACATAATCTTGCAAAGACAAATGGTAAGTTCGTCTTGTCATACCAAGCTCTAGCAAGATCTATACCTTCTCCTCCATCTAAATAATACTTCAAAGCGTCATCTCCTATAAGAACTCTACCTTTTAGTTTTAAAACTTTTGCAAGTTGATTTGAACTAGCAGAAGCTGGGTCTGCTTGATTATCACCCTCTATAAGTAATACAGAATATACATCTTTATTTGCGATTATTCCAAGATCAGTACATCTACATTTACGAGATTCTATAGATGATATAAATCCAGCATTTATAGATTTGCGTTTTAGTGCTTTATTGATGCTTGATGGAACAGCATGATTATATCTATATGACATACTTGCTGAGTTGTTGGATAGATATCGTTTTAAAAAAACTTGAAATGGTAAAAGGTTAAGATAGCTTATACTTCCAAATAACATACTAGCCCCTTTTTAAGCGTGATTATACCAAACAAGAATTATAATCATGGTAACTTTTATAGAGGGATTTTTATGGTAATAGTAGAATTTTTAGGACCTATAGGTAAATCACCCATAGAGATAGAGGCTGATACCCTTTTAGATGTATCGGTAAAATTAAAAGAAGATGCTACATTAGTACATTGGTTAGAGAAGTGTGCTGTTGCAGTAAATGATACTATGGTCAATGATTTAACTATGGCTTTAAAAGATGGAGATAGAATCTCCATATTACCTCCTGTATGTGGTGGGTAGGTTATGGAATTATATGATAAACCATTAGATGTAAAAGAGATTTTTAGTAGATGGCTAGATGAAGAGGCAGAGTCAAATTATGGTGCATATATCCCTTTTGTTGGAACTATTCGTGCCGAAGATGGCATAGAAGCACTTAGTTTTGATATCTATGAACCTTTACTTAAAGATTGGTTTGATAAATGGCAAGTTAGAGCTAAAGAGCTTGGAGCTATAGTAAAAATGGCACACTCTATTGGTGATGTACCTGTCCATACCTCTTCATATATTTCAGCAGTTTTTTCACCTAAACGTAGAGTAGCATTAGAGCTTATAGATGAGTTTGTCGAAGATTTTAAAGCAAATGCCCCTATATGGAAATATGATATAAAAGATGGTAAGCGTATTTATGCAGAAGATAGAAGTACGCCTATGAGTGGTAGTGGCTTATTAGCATAACTACAATTTATTATAAAAGGAATTTTTAAATGATACATTTTGACCAATCTATAGATATGATAAATAATCTTGAGATAAATAATTATAAGACAAAAACTATCCCACTTATGCAGGCACAAGGTTATGTTCTAGCAGAAGATATTATAGCTGATCATAACTCTCCAGAGTTTCCTACATCTGCTATGGACGGATATGCTATTATTCATGATGATATAGCAATGGGAAAAGTTAAAATAGCAAGTATAAATCCTGCTGGTTCAGCATTGAAAGATGAAGTTATAGGTGGAACTTGTATTAAGACATTTACAGGCTCACTTATGCCTCATGGTGCTGATACTCTTATACCCATAGAAAATGTAGAGGTTGATGGTTCTTATATTGTCATTAAAGATGAAGTACCACAAGGTTTTTCTATCCGTGCAGTAGGGGAGAACTATGCTAAAGGTCAAAAGTTAATATCTAAGGGTACAAAGATAGATTTTCCTCAGATTGGAGTAATGGCATCTTTAAATATATCTAATGTAACAGTATATGAAAAACCTATAGTAGCAGTTATCTCTACAGGTTCAGAACTTTTAGCACTTGGAGAAGAACAAACTAATAATGCTCAAATACGCTCTTCCAATAACTATATATTGGAAGCAATAGTTAACAAGTATGATGGTATATCTCTACAAAAAGGGTGTATAAAAGATGATAAAGAGAGCATAACAAAAGAGATATCTTTAGCACTAGAAGAGGCAGATATAGTAGTAACAACTGGTGGAGTATCTGTTGGTGATTTTGATTTTGTTAAAGATGTCATTCGTGAGCTTGGTTGTGATGTAATCTTTAAGGGTGTACGCATTAAACCAGGACAACATATAATGGTAGCACGTAAAGGAGATAAGTTTATTATAGGTTTACCTGGGTTTGCCTACTCATCTACTGTTACAGCATTACTATATCTTGTACCGTTGATAGAGAAGTTTCAATGTGGTACATCTACTTTACATAAAGTACGTGCAAAACTTAAAGCACCTTTTGTAAAACGTGCAAAAAAAGCAGAGTTCACAGCGTGTAATATATCTTTAATGCAAGGTAAATATTATGTTGATTTTAAAGATAAAAAGATTGGAACATCTGCTATTTTGACAAATATGCTTGGTAATGTAGCACTTTTAGTTACTTCAGAAGATGATAGCTCTAAAGAGGTTGGTGATAAGGTTAATGTTTTAATATTTGATTAATTCAAAAAGGTTTTTAATGACAAGTTTAAATAACATTGTAGATAAATTAAAAGATGTTTTATCCGAAAGTATATCAGGTAAAAAAGTATTTGATAAGCATGTAGCTGAAGCATTAGGTATTCCACAAGGTACTTTTGCCTCTATGAAGAAGAGAAACTCTATACCTTATGCAGAGATACTAGAGTTTTGTGCTTTTAAAAAGATATCTGTAAATTGGCTCTTTTTTGATCAAGCGATTGATATGCTTAAAGAGGAGACAGAGAAATTCTTTCAAGTACGATATTTTTCAGATATACGTGCATCTGCTGGAGGAGGAGCAGAAGTTTTTAATGAAAATTATGAAACTCTAAGCATAGATGCAAAGATTATACATAGTATGGTAGGTCTTGGCAATACTAAACTGGAAGCCATTCATATAGATGGTGAGTCTATGGAACCTACATTACAAGATGGAAGCATTGTTTTTGTAGATAGAGAGCAAACAGATATAAGTAAAAATGGTATATTTATAGCATCTACTACAGGAGGACTTTTTGTTAAGCGTATTCAAGAACGTGTAGATGGTATGATAGAACTTATTTCAGATAATAATCTATATCCATCTCAATGTATATCTCCTTATGAAGTAACTATTGTTGGAAAAGTTGTTGGTAATATAGAATCATTATAGAATATGAAAAAATTATTTTTATTACTGTTTTTATCTAATTATCTGTTAGCAGGATATAAATATACAAATGCTCTAATAGATGAACACTCTCCATATCTTCAACAACATGCACACAATCCTGTAAACTGGTATCCTTGGGGGCAAGAGGCTTTTAAAAGAGCTAAAGAGGAGCATAAACTTATATTTCTTTCTATAGGCTATAGCACTTGTCATTGGTGTCATATTATGGAGAATGAGAGTTTTACAGATGATAAAGTAGCCAAATTATTAAATAAGGATTTTATATCTATAAAAGTAGATAGAGAAGAGTACCCACAGATAGATAAAAAATATCAAAAAATCTACAGAGATGTTTATGGTAAACGTGGAGGTTGGCCTCTTAGTATCTTTATGACATCAGATAAAAAGATATTTTTTATGGGAACATATATACCAAAAGAAGAGGAGTATGGCTCTAAAGGATTACTTCTACTTTTACCATCTTTCGTAGTCTTAAATAGAGACAATATGTTGTTGAAAAAAGCTATAGAGAAGTACAGAATGAAAATCTCTTCTTTAAGAGTTAATAAAAAAGATATATCCATAGTAAATATTGTTTCTAAGATAGCTAAAGAGTATGATATGGATAATGGTGGATTTGCTAAACATCCAAAATTTCCTGAAGCATCAAAATTGGATCTATTGTTGAATATAGTTAAATTAACCAACAATAAAAAAGCATGGAATATGGCAGATACAACACTAAAAAAGATGGCACAAAGTGGTTTATATGATCAAATAAATGGAGGATTTTTTAGATATAGTACAGATGCTAAGTGGCAGATACCCCATTTTGAAAAGATGCTCTATACAAATGCCCAATTGATTTTTGTATATGCAAAAATATATGATATGACAGGTAATATATTGTATAAAAAAGTAGTTCAAGAGAGCATAGCAGAGATGGAAAAACACTATATGAAAAAAGGTCTATATCTAAGTGCTAGTGATGCAGACTCCAATGGAGAAGAGGGAGGGTATTTTATATATGACTATACAGAAATTAAAAATAAGTTAAAATCTAAAGGGTGGAAACCTCAAGATATAGAAGATACTTTAAGTTATCTTGGCATAGAAGAAGATGGTAATATAGATGGGGAGTTATCTCAACCACATATCACAAGAGAAAGTAAACCTAAAAAATTAGATGCATTAAAAAAATATTTGCAAAAGATAAGTGAAAAAAGAACTTTTCCTTTTGTGGACAATAAGATAAATACAGCATGGAATGCTATGATGATAAAAGCACTTGTAAGGTCTTCTAAAATAGATAAACAATATCTATATTTAGCTAAGAGAAGAGTTGATAGACTTTTAAAATTAATGTACCCAAAAGATATACTTTATCATCAAACAATTTTAGGAGAAAAACCTACTCAAAAAGCTCTTCTTGAAGATTATGCTTTTTTGATAGATGCTTTAATATATCTATATGAATATACATATGATGAGAAGTATTTAAAAATATCACAAACATTAACAAAGAGAGCAATAGATAGTTTTTATAAGAAAAAGATATGGTATTTAAGTGACGATGGTTTCAAAATAGAGGCAGATTTTGATGATAGGTATTATACTTCTGCTTTGTCTGTTATGTTAAATAATCTACTTCGTATGGCATCACTTACAGATAGTCTGAACTACAACACAATTGTAAAAGAGACATTTGCAAATATTGGATCTGTATTGACCAAAAATCTTACATCATCTTCTAAATTGGTAGATACATTTCTAAGATTAAAAAATGAAGATATTGTTATTCACTCCAAAAAGAGAAATCTACTCCGTGCTAAATCAAAATTGGATAAAGTAAAGTATCCCTTTATATTGTATAAGGTATCTAATGATAATATATATTTAGCTTGTAAAATCAATATGTGTTTTGCATATGATAAAAATATAACAAAATTACTTAATAAGATAGATAAGGTTAGTAAATAATGCTTAAAATGAATGATGATTTAGAAGGTGCATTAAAACATTATATGAAACTTTTAGATGAAGGAGCATATTTTGAAGCACATGAGGTACTTGAAGAGGCATGGCACCCTTTACGGATAAGAAAAGACTATTTAGCCAATCTTGTAAAAGGTCTTATAAATGGAGCAATAGCATTTGAACATATTAAACGTAATAGAGTTAATGCACATTATAAAGCACAGCGTGTTTTTACTGCATATGAAAAGCATAAAAATTTATGTATAGATACAATTTTATACTATAACTTATTTAAAGATGCATGTAAAAAAATAGAAAATCTTAAAGAGATACATTTTAAGATTTAAAGCTATATTCTAAAGTTTTTAAATGTTTATAAAGTAACTCTTTTATATCTCCTTGAAACTCAAGGCTATTCTCTTTTACTGTTCCTCCCGTACCTAGTCTCTTTTTAAGGATTTTCAATAATGCCTGTAAATCATTTTTAGTTAAATAAAAAGGCTTGACAATAGTTACTACTTTTCCTCTTCGTTTCTCTTTCGCAAAATAGAGTTGATGTTTTTGTGGAGGTTTAATATCTGTAGTTATTTCAGTAGATTTTTTATCTTTGTTATCTGATGACCACCCATTATCAAATTTTGCACCCATTTCAAATATATTATCCATTTTATTAATCCTTTTCTATATTATATATAATTTCAGTTTTATTCTTTTTAGTCTGTATCTCATAAATAGATAGATTTTCTATAGATAACTTCATAAACTCTTCAATAGAAGATATATTGGCTTTTGCTATTTCTCTTAAAACCAATCCTCTATAGGCTTTTGCCCAATGACTTACAACCTTTCCATTTTTAATAAATTTAAGTGTTGTGTATGATTTGGTAGGTTTATAAAATTTATCATAAAATCCTGCACGTAAATCTAGTATATCTTCATCTTTTAAATACTCTTCCAATATATAAGAGTGTTCATTATAGATCTTTTCACTTCTAATGTCTCCTATAGGTTCTCCTTGTTTTAGTTTATACTCAGGTATATAATCAGAAGCTCTTATTGGTCCAAAAAGATTTGAAAATAGTATAACATTCTCATCTATATAATTTTGTGCATTATTATTTAGGCTTTTATATTCAAGATAATCAAATGCAACACCACTGTATCGCTCTATAGCTTTCATTGTAGTCTCATTTACAATATCTTTTTTATATTTGAGTATATCATTCTCTTTTTTTATTCCAAACATTTTAGATAGTACTGTGATATCTCCATTTTGTAATATATTTATATATCTATGTAAGATTTTTAACCTAGTGGTATATAAATCTTTAAAAAGAAGAGAATTTAGATCAAATGGAAGATCTCCACCAGAGTTTTTTGTTTCACTTGGAGCAAGTAATATTTTCATGAAAATGCCTATTTTTAGAGTATTTGATAGTGATATTCTATAGAATTTACCTAAAAAACAAGAAATTTATAATTTTTTTTAAAAAACTCTTGACATTTATAAAATATTTGTTTATAATTCTCGTCCATTTAAAGTGAATAACTTTTTATGAGTGGGCTGGTGTAGCTCAGCTGGCTAGAGCAGCTGATTTGTAATCAGCAGGTCGGGGGTTCGAGTCCCTTCACCAGCTCCATAGAATTTTTATCAGTGTTTGACCAGAAAAATATTTTATATATAAAATATAATAAACATTAAGGTGGGTTACTCAAGTGGCCAACGAGGGCGGATTGTAAATCCGCTGACTACGTCTTCGAAGGTTCGAATCCTTCACCCACCACCATGTTGTATGCGGGCGTAGCTCAGTGGCTAGAGTTCCTGCCTTCCAAGCAGGCTGTCGAGGGTTCGAATCCCTTCGCCCGCTCCACATACATAAACTATCTGGGAGCTGATGTGAATATAATATTTACACAAACTTCACATTATCTAACAATCAACAAACACTTATAAGAATTTTAAATTTTATTTGCCCATATGGCTCAGGGGTAGAGCACTTCCTTGGTAAGGAAGAGGTCGTGAGTTCAAGTCTCACTATGGGCTCCAGAGCCAAATATGGACAAGTGTGTAGTATATGTACTATACTCCTGTCCATATAGGTTAATATTGACTTAAGATGATTTGGGTATAATACTGCCTTATATAAACATTTACGCTAGGAGAAAAGCATGGCTAAAGAAAAATTTGAACGTACGAAACCGCACGTAAACATTGGTACAATTGGTCACGTTGACCACGGGAAAACTACATTAACAGCTGCAATCACTATGTGTCTTGGGCTTAAAAATGGTCAAGCAACTATGGATTATGATCAAATTGATAATGCTCCAGAAGAGAGAGAAAGAGGAATTACTATTGCTACTTCTCACGTAGAGTATGAAACAGATAGTAGACACTATGCTCACGTTGACTGTCCAGGTCACGCTGATTATGTTAAAAATATGATTACTGGTGCTGCTCAAATGGACGGTGCTATTCTTGTTATCGCTGCTACTGATGGACCAATGGCTCAAACTAGAGAGCATATTCTTCTTTCTAAACAAGTAGGTGTACCTTATATTGTTGTTTTCTTAAATAAAGAAGATCAACTTGATGATGAAGATAAAGAAGAGATGTTAGAGCTTGTAGAGATGGAAGTAAGAGAACTTCTTGAAGAGTATGAATTCCCAGGAGATGATACTCCAATCATAGCTGGTTCTGCATTCCAAGCACTTGAAGAAGCTAAAGCTGGTACAGCTGGTGAATGGTCAGAAAAAATTTATACACTTATGGATGAAGTTGATGCTTATATCCCTGAGCCTAAAAGAGAAACAGATAAAGATTTCCTAATGGCAATCGAAGATATCTTTACTATCCAAGGTCGTGGTACAGTTGTAACTGGTAAAGTTGATCAAGGTCAAGTATGTGTAGGTGATGATGTTGAAATCGTTGGTCTTAAAGATACTCAAAAAACAACAGTAACTGGTGTTGAGATGTTCCGTAAAGAGATGGATTGTGGTATAGCTGGTGATAACTGTGGTGTTCTTATCCGTGGTATCGATAAAAATAATGTACAAAGAGGTATGGTACTTGCTAAACCAGGTTCAATTACTCCTCATACAACATTTGAAGCTGAAATCTATGTTCTTACTAAAGATGAAGGTGGAAGACATACTCCATTCTTTAACAACTATAGACCACAATTCTATGTACGTACAACAGATGTAACTGGTTCAGTTCAACTTCAAGAAGGTACAGAGATGGTTATGCCAGGAGACAATGTTAAAGTTAATGTTGAACTTATTGCTCCAGTTGCAATGGATCAAGGTACTAAGTTTGCTATCCGTGAAGGTGGTAGAACAGTTGGTGCTGGTGTTGTTTCTAAGATTATTGCTTAAGAGAAACACTTGTAAGAGAATAACTTCTCTTACAAACTTATCATAGGAGATAATAATGAGAGAAACAGTTCACTTAGGATGTGAGAAATGTACAAGACGTAACTATCACACAACTAAAAATAAAAAAACAACTACAGAGAAATTAGCTCTTAAAAAATATTGTAAATGGTGTAAAACTCATACAATACACAAAGAGATGAAACTCTAATAGTAATACTTTTTTAATGCTAAAGCTTTTTAGCTTTGGTATTAACTTAGGCCAATAGCTCAGTTGGTAGAGCACTGGTCTCCAAAACCAGGTGCCGTGGGTTCGAGTCCCTCTTGGCCTGCCACAAAAAAAGGTAACAAATATGGGAAAAATTTCAACATTTATTGCAAACGCGAAAGCGGAGATTCATAAAGTAATATTTCCAACAAAAGTACAAGTAAGACAAGCATTTTTAGCAGTTGTTCTAGTAGTAGCTGTAATATCAATATTTTTAGCATTGGTTGACTTATTGATGTCATCAATCGTAGCAACAGTTTTTTAGGATAAATAATGGCTTTTCAATGGTATGCAATTCAAACATATGCTGGTTCAGAACAAGCAGTAAAAAGAGCGATTGAACAATTAGTTATTGATCACGGGATAGAAGAAAAAATTGAACGTATAGTAGTCCCTACTGAAGAAGTGATTGAAGTAAAAAATGGTGAAAAGAAAATTACTGAACGTACATTATACTCAGGATATGCTTTTGCACATATAGACCTGGATACAGATCTTTGGCATAAGATACAGTCTTTACCAAAAGTATCTAGATTTATCGGTGAACAGAAGACACCTACAGCTTTAACCGCATCAGATGTTAAAAATATATTGGATAAGATGGAGAATAAATCTGCTCCTCGTCCTAAGGTTGATTTTGAAACAGGTGAAATGGTTCGTATTATTGATGGATCTTTTGCTAACTTTACTGGTATGGTTGAAGAGTATGATCTTGATAGAGGTACATTGAAATTAAATGTTTCTATCTTTGGTAGAAATACTCCTGTAGAAATTCTCTATACTCAAGTAGAGAAAATTATTTAAATATTTAGTCTTTATATCTTAGGACTTAAAACAAAAAGATAAAATGACCAATTAATCTCAAAGGAAGAACAGATGGCAAAAAAAATAGCTGAAAAGTTTAAAATGATGATCCCAGCTGGTGCTGCAAATCCATCACCACCAGTAGGTCCAGCACTTGGACAACGTGGTGTAAATATTATGGAATTTTGTAAAGCATTTAATGAAAAAACAAAAGATCAAATGGGCTTTAAAGTTCCTGTAATTGTAACAGTATATGCTGACAAAAGCTTTACAATGGAGATCAAACAACCACCTGCATCAGAACTTATTATGAAATCTGCTGGTATTAAAAAAGGTACTGATAATCCTATTACTACAAAAGTTGGAACTATCACAAAAGCACAACTTGATGAAATTATCGAGAGAAAAATTGTTGATATGAATACTAATGATAAAGATATGGCAGCATCTATTATTGCTGGAACATGTAGAAGTATGGGTGTTGAAATAGTAGACTAGTACTATTATGGGATGCCATTTAGGCAAAGCCCAAATAGCTACGTTGTCACTGGGGCTACTTTAGCAGTAGGCTCATTCAACTGGTTGAATTTACAGTATATGTAAAATAAATCTTTAACCACATGATTTAAAAAATGTGGGAGCATATAAGCGGAGAATTAAAATGGCAAAAAAATTAACTAAAAGAAGAGAAGCACTGCTTAAAAAAGTAGATGCTACTAAAGAGTATAGCATTGATGAAGCTATGAGTACACTTAAAGATCTTAAGTCTGCAAAATTTGATGAAACTGTTGAAGTTGCACTTAACCTAAATGTTGATCCAAGACATGCAGACCAAATGATAAGAGGATCAGTTGTTCTTCCTAATGGAACTGGTAAAAAAGTAAGAGTAGCAGTATTTGCAAAAGATGCAAAAGCTGATGAAGCAAAAGCAGCAGGTGCAGATCTTGTTGGTGCTGCTGATCTTATTGAAGATATTCAAGCAGGTAAAATTGACTTTGATATCGTAATCTCTACTCCAGATATGATGGGTGTTCTTGGTAAAGTAGCAAGAATTCTTGGGCCAAAAGGTCTTATGCCAAATCCTAAAACAGGTACAGTAACTATGGATGTTACTAAAGCTGTTGAAAATGCAAAGGGTGGTCAAGTTAACTTTAGAGTTGATAAAAAAGGTAACATTCATGCAGGAATTGGAAAAATTTCATTTTCACAAGATGCTATCAAAGAGAACTTTGTTACTCTTTTAGAAACTATTAATAGAGCTAAACCAGCAAGTGCTAAAGGTAGATTTATTACAAATGGTGCAATATCATTAACAATGAGTCCTTCTATTACACTTGACACTACTGAATTAATGGATATCAAATAAGATATTATAAAGAGGCTTTGCCTCTTTATTATTTTCAATCAAGAGTTATATTTAGTTTTTGATTGAGAGTAATCTATTTACTGCTCATAATCTTAGGTCTAAGATAAAAGGGGCGAAAGCTTAATTAATCTATTTGAAAAAATAGATGTATAGAATTATCTATACCCTTTTAGAGGTCGAAAGGAGAATTATATGACTAGAACTAGAAAAGAAGAGTTAGTTGCTGAAATGACAGCAGAGTTTAAAGATGCTGCTGCCATAATGGTTTGTGATTATAAAGGTATGACTGTTGAAAATCTTGAAATAGTAAGAAATCTTGCTAAAGAAGAAGGTATCAAAGTTAAAGTTGTTAAAAATAGACTAGCAGCAATTGCATTGGAAAATGCAGGTTGTGAAGCAGTAGATTTTAAAGAAACTAACCTTGTAATATGGGGTGATGAACAGATAGCACCTTGTAAAATTGCAGATAAAGCAGCAACTGATTTTAAAGATAGTTTTTCAATTAAAACAGGTTTAATTGAAGGTGAAGTAGCTAGTATGGAAACCATTAATGCAATGGCTAAACTTCCTACAAGAGATGTACTTCTTGGTATGCTCCTTAATGTATGGAATGCACCAGTACAAAACTTTACAATTGGAATGAGTGCTTTAGCAACTAAAAAAGAAGAAGCGTAGGTATTTTGTAGTGTCGATTATATCGACCATTATAATGTATCCGTGTAGGTCGATTATATCGACCTTATGTAATTAATATATATATTTAATAAGGAATTTATTATGGCAACAACTAAAGAAGATGTATTAGAGTTTATCTCAAACATGTCAGTACTTGAGCTTTCTGAGCTTGTAAAAGAATTTGAAGAACACTTTGGTGTATCTGCACAAGCAACTGTAGTAGCTGGTGGAGCAGTAGCTGCTGAAGCTGTTGAAGAGCAAATAGAATTTGATGTTGTTCTTACAGATGCTGGAGCTAAAAAAATCAATGCTATTAAAGTAGTAAGAGCTATCACAGGTCTTGGACTTAAAGAAGCAAAAGCAGCAGTTGAAGAAGTACCATCAGTACTTAAAGAAGCTGTTTCTAAAGAAGAAGCTGAAGAGTTCAAAAAACAAATTGAAGAAGCTGGCGCTAAATGTGAGCTTAAATAAGTCCTACTATGTTAGGACGTTTTCTGGGCATAAGCCCAGTAAAACTACGTTGTCACTATGACAACTTCAGTAGTTGGCTCATTCGACTTGTCGCATTTGAGTTAACTGTTAGATATAGTTAAAAGCTATTTGGAGACATTCTCATACCCTCCTTCAATAGTTTCTTTGTGTATCTAATAATTTTAGTCTATAATTTGACTATTATGAAACGATATTAATTAGCTAATTATAATAACTACTAACACCACTACAAGGACAACCATGTTAAATTCTTTGCATTCTGGTAACAGACTTCGTGTTGATTTTTCAAAGACACCAAGAGAGATTGAAATTCCAAACCTTCTTCAACTTCAACAAAAAAGTTATGAAAACTTTTTAATGTTAGATGAGAAAGATAGAAAAAATTCTATTTTAGAGAGAGTATTTAGATCAGCATTTCCTATACATGATCAACAAAATAGAATAACCCTGTCATATAAAAATTCAGAGATTATTAAATCAAAATATACTGTACGTGAATGTATGGAGAGAGGATTAACATATTCTGTATCATTGAAGATGAATATCTCTTTAACTATATGGAATAGAGATGAGAAAACTGGGGAAAAATTAGATCCTAAAGAGATTAAAGAACAATCAGTTTTTGTACGTGATATTCCTTTGATGACAGATAGAACATCTTTTGTTGTTAATGGTGTTGAAAGAGTTATTGTAAATCAACTTCATAGATCACCAGGTGTTATTTTTAAAGAAGAAGAGGGTACAACTGTTGGTGCTGGTATGTTATATTCTGCACAAATTATTCCAGATCGTGGTTCTTGGTTATATTTTGAGTATGATTCAAAAGATATTTTATATGCACGTATAAATAAAAGAAGAAAGATACCTGTAACAATTCTATTTAGAGCATTAGATTACTCTAAAGATGATATTATCAAACTTTTTTACTCTACAAAAGAGATTGTTATAAAAGATAATAGATTTTTAACAAAATTTAATATAGATGATTTTACTGGTAGAGCAGAGTATGATGTAAAAGATATAAATGGTAAGACTATTGTAAATGCTGGTAAAAGACTTACAAAGAAAAAAGCACAAAAACTTCTTGAAGATGGTTTAGAGTGGATTGAATATCCTCTTGATATACTTATGGATAGACACTTGGCAAAACCTATTATAGATCAAGAGAGTGGTGAAGTTCTTTATGATACTATAACTCCTCTTGATGAGGGGAAACTTAAGAAGATTATTGAGCAGAATATTGAAAATATTGATATTATTGATGATCTTGCTGATGGTGCTGATCGTTCTATTATCAATGCATTTATTGCTGATGGTGAGTCATTGAGACTTCTTAAACAGACAGAAGATATAGAGGATGAAAATGTACTATCAGCTATTCGTCTCTATAAAGTTATGAGACCAGGTGAGCCTGTAACTCCTGAAGCTGCAAAAGCATTTTTAAAACAACTATTCTTTGAACCAGAAAGATATGACCTTACTAAAGTTGGTCGTATGAAGATGAATCATAAATTGGGTCTTGATATACCAGAATATGCAACAGTACTTACAGCTGAAGATCTTATCAATACAGTAAAATACCTTATTAAAGTAAAAAATGGTCAAGGTCATATTGATGATAGAGATCATTTAGGAAACAGAAGAATTAGAGCTATTGGTGAGTTACTTGGTAATGAATTACATAATGGTCTTATCAAAATGCAAAAAGCAATTCGTGATAAGATGACAACAGTTTCTGGTACACTTGATGAGCTTATGCCTCATGATTTGGTAAACTCTAAAATGATTACAAATACTATTTTAGAATTTTTCTCAAGTGGACAACTTTCTCAATTTATGGATCAGACCAATCCACTATCTGAAGTTACTCATAAAAGAAGATTATCGGCTCTTGGTGAAGGTGGTCTTGTTAAAGAGAGAGCAGGATTTGAAGTAAGAGATGTTCACCCAACTCACTATGGTCGTATCTGTCCTATTGAGACACCAGAGGGACAAAATATTGGTCTTATCAATACACTTGCTACATACTCTAAAGTAAATGAGCATGGGTTTATTGAAGCACCATATAAAGTAGTTAAAGATTGTCAAGTAACAGATGAAATTATATATATTACAGCAACTCAAGAAGAGGATAAATGTATAGCTCCTGCATCAACAATATTGACAGAAGATGGACGTATTGCAGAGGATTTAATTGAGACTAGACTTAATGGTAATATTGAGTTAAATGATGCTACTCGTGTTGATTTGATAGATATATCACCATTGATGATTTCAGGTTCAGCTGCTGCACTTATCCCATTCTTAGAACACGATGATGCTAACCGTGCATTGATGGGTTCAAACATGCAACGTCAAGCAGTGCCTTTGATTAAGACAGATGCTCCTGTAGTTGGTACGGGTATGGAGGCTATTATGTCTCGTGATGCTTGGGAAGCTGTTAAAGCAAGAAGAGCAGGTACTGTTGAAAAAGTAGATGCAAAAAATATTTATATTATGGGTGAAGATGAATCAGGTGTATTTATAGATCATTATCCATTAGAAAAAAATATGAGAACTAACCAAAATACAACTTTTACTCAAACTCCAATTGTAAAACTTGGTGATAAAATTGAAGCAAAACAGATTATAGCTGATGGTGCCAATATGGATCAAGGTGAACTTGCTATTGGTAAAAATATTATGGTTGCATTTATGCCTTGGTATGGATATAACTATGAAGATGCGATTATTATCTCTGAAAAAATTATACGTGAAGATACATTTACATCTGTGCATACGTATGAAAAAGAGGTTGAGGCTAGAGAGCTTAAGCATGGTACTGAAGAGATTACAAGAGATATTCCAAATATTCGTGAAGATGAGTTATTGCATTTAGATGAGTCTGGGATTGTTCAGCTTGGTACTTATATAAAACCAGGTATGATTCTTGTAGGTAAAGTTAGTCCAAAAGGTGAGATTAAACCTACTCCTGAAGAGAGATTACTTCGTGCAATCTTTGGTGAAAAAGCAGGTCATGTTGTAAATAAATCATTATATTGTCCAGCATCTATGGAAGGTGTTGTTGTAGATATAAAAGTATTTACAAAGAAAGGTTATGAAAAAGATGCTCGTTCTATTCAAGCTTATGAAGAGGAGAAAGCTATCTTAGATAGTGAACATCATGATCAACTTCTAATGATAGATAGAGAGTCTATTTTGCGTATTGCAAAATTCCTTTCAACAGAAGAGCTTGTAAAAGATGTAACTATAGATGATGAAGAGTATACAGTTGGAAGTAAGATTCCTGTAGATGTTATCAAAAATGTAAATAGATTTGCTCTTGGTGGAGTAGTACAATCATACTCTACATCAATTCAAAAAGAGTATGAGTCTCTTAAAAACTACTTCTTAAAACAGAAGAAAAAACTTAAAACTGAGCATGAAGAGAAGCTGATAGTACTTGAAAAAGATGATATCTTACCTTCTGGTGTTACAAAACTTGTTAAGATTTATATTGCAACTAAACGTAAGTTAAAAGTTGGTGATAAAATGGCAGGTCGTCACGGAAATAAAGGTATTGTTTCAAATATTGTTCCAGAGATTGATATGCCATATATGGAAGATGGAAGACCTGTTGAGATTATTCTTAACCCACTAGGAGTACCTTCTCGTATGAATATTGGACAGATTCTTGAGGTACACCTTGGGCTTGTTGGTAAACGTCTTGGTGAGCAAATTCAAGAGATGTTTGATGCTAAGCAAGAAGATTTTGTAAAAGAACTTAGAGCTAAAATGATTGAGATAGCAGATGTTGCTAAACTTATGAATGGTAAAGATCTTCTTGAAAATATGTCTGATGAGGATCTTTTAAGATATGGTAGAGATTGGGCAACAGGTGTAAAATTTGCAGCTCCAGTATTTGAAGGTACAAACCAAGCAGAGTTCGATAAATTATTTGAGTTAGCTAAAATTGATTCAGATGGTAAAATGGTACTATTTGATGGTAAAACTGGTGAACAGATGATAGAGCGTGTTAATGTTGGTTATATGTATATGCTTAAACTTCACCACTTAGTTGATGAAAAAGCACATGCTCGTTCAACAGGTCCTTACTCTCTTGTAACACAACAACCAGTTGGTGGTAAAGCACTATTTGGTGGACAGAGATTTGGAGAGATGGAAGTTTGGGCTCTTGAGGCATATGGTGCATCACATGTTCTTAAAGAGATGTTAACAATCAAATCAGATGACCTTGAGGGTAGAGCTAGAGCATATAGAGCTATCACTAAAGGTGAATCTGTACCAGAGTCAGGTGTACCAGAAACGATGTTCGTTCTTACTAAAGAGCTTCAAGCATTGGGTCTTGATACAGAATTATATGAGAGTAAAAAAGAAGTGGAGGGTGAAGATGAATAGTTTTTTAGAGAATTTAACACCAATTGATCTAAATAGTGAAGAGAAACCAAAAGATATTGCAGCACTACAGTTAAGAGTTGCAAGTCCAGAGAAGGTTCTATCTTGGAGTTATGGTGAAGTAAAAAAACCAGAAACAATTAACTATAGAACTCTCAAACCAGAGCGTGATGGACTCTTTTGTGCAAAAATATTTGGACCAATCAGAGACTATGAGTGTCTTTGTGGTAAATATAAAAAGATGCGTTATAAAGGTGTAGTTTGTGAAAAATGTGGTGTTGAAGTTACTTCATCTAAAGTAAGAAGAAACAGAATGGGGCATATTGACCTTATCGCTCCTGTTGCACATATCTGGTATGTATCTTCATTACCATCACGTATTGGTACACTTCTTGGTGTAAAGATGAAAGATCTTGAACGTGTATTGTACTATGAAGCGTATATTGTAAAAACACCTGGAGAGGCATCTTATGATAATGAAGGTGTAAATCCACTGGTTAAATATGATATACTTAATGAAGAGCAGTATCAACAGATAGTACAACGTTTTGGAGATAGTGGACTTGATGCACGTATGGGTGGAGAGATAGTACAAGAGTTACTTGCAGATCTTGATCTTGTAGAGATGTTTACTCAACTTAAATTAGATATAGAAGCAACAAAATCTGAAGCAAAAAGAAAAACTATTGTAAAAAGATTGAAAGTAATTGAAGCATTTCTTCATTCAGGTAATAGACCAGAGTGGATGATGCTTACTCAACTTCCAGTACTTCCACCAGATTTGAGACCACTTGTAAGTCTTGATGGTGGTAAATTTGCTGTATCTGATGTAAATGACCTATATAGACGTGTAATTAACCGTAATCAACGTCTAAAAAGACTTGTAGAGCTTGATGCACCAGAGATTATTGTAAGAAATGAAAAACGTATGCTTCAAGAGGCAGTTGATGCACTATTTGATAATGGAAGACGTGGTAATGCTGTAAAAGGTGCAAATAAAAGACCACTTAAGTCATTATCTGAAGTTATTAAAGGTAAACAGGGACGTTTCCGTCAAAACCTTCTTGGTAAGCGTGTTGACTTCTCTGGACGTTCTGTTATTGTTGTTGGTCCAGATTTACGTATGGATCAGTGTGGTCTTCCTAAGATTATGGCTATTGAACTATTTAAGCCACATCTTATGGCTAAACTTGAAGAGAAAGGTTACGCAACAACTCTTAAACAAGCTAAAAAGATGATTGAGAAGAAAGAGAATGAAGTATGGGAGTGTTTAGAAGAGGTAGTTGATAACTATCCTATATTACTAAACCGTGCGCCAACACTTCATAAATTGTCTATTCAAGCATTTCACCCAAGACTTATTGAGGGTAAAGCTATTCAACTTCACCCACTTGTATGTTCTGCATTTAATGCTGACTTTGATGGGGATCAGATGGCTGTACACGTACCACTTTCTGATGAAGCTATAGCTGAAGCAAAAGTATTGATGCTTGCATCTATGAACATTTTGCTTCCAGCTTCAGGTAAAGCTATTGCTGTACCTTCACAAGATATGATTTTAGGTCTTTACTACTTAACATTAGAGAAAAATGATGTAAAAGGTGAGAATAAACTTTTTGCAAATGTTGAAGAGGTAGAGATTGCATTTGAACAAAATGCACTAGATTTAAATGCTCGTATTAGAACAGTTATTGATGGTAAAATTGCAAAATCAACAGCTGGTAGATTGATATTGAAATCAATTATTCCTGATTATGTTCCTGAATCATATTGGAATAAAATATTGAAGAAAAAAGATATTGGTGCATTGGTTGATTATATCTATAAAATTGGTGGAGTCTCTCAAACAGCTGGATTCTTAGATGATCTTAAGGATATGGGTTTCAAATATGCAACTAAAGTAGGTGTTTCTATCTCTATTAAAGATATTATTATTCCTGATGAGAAAGTACCTAATGTTATTGCAGCTAAAGATAAAGTAAAAGAGATTCAAAGACAGTTTGGTGCTGGACTTTTAACTGACCAAGAGCGTTATAATAAGATTATTGATATTTGGACAGACTCTAACAATAGTATTGCTGGAAGTCTTATGTCTCTCATTAAAGATGATAAAGATGGATTTAACTCAGTACATATGATGGCTGACTCTGGGGCTAGGGGTTCTGCTGCTCAGATTCGTCAATTATCTGGTATGAGGGGTCTTATGGCAAAATCTGATGGATCTATTATTGAGACACCAATTACATCTAACTTCCGTGAAGGTCTAAATGTCTTAGAGTACTTTATTTCAACTCACGGTGCTAGAAAAGGTCTTGCCGATACAGCTCTTAAAACAGCCAATGCTGGTTACTTGACTAGAAAACTTATTGATGTTGCTCAAAATGTTAAGATTGTTATGACAGATTGTGGGACACATGAAGGTGTAGAAGTATCAGATATTGTTGTTGGTAATGAGATGATTGAACCATTATCAGATAGAATTTATGGTAGAGTTCTTGCTGAAGATGTTATTGATCCAATTACATCAGAAGTACTTGTATCTGAAGGTACAATGATAGATGAAGAGACAGCGATACGTATACAAGAAGCAAGTGTTCGTTCAGTTATAATCAGAACTCCATCTACATGTAAAGCACATAAAGGTATATGTGCTAAATGTTATGGACTCAATATGGCAGACAATAAGATTGTTAAACGTGGAGAGGCAGTTGGTGTTATTGCAGCACAATCTATTGGTGAGCCAGGAACTCAGCTTACACTTCGTACATTCCACACAGGTGGTACTGCGACTGCTGGTAAAGAGGAACGTTCTGTTGTGGCAACCAAAGAAGGTTTTGTAAGATATTACAACTTGAATGTATATAAAAACACAGATGCTCAACTTATAGTCGCAAACAGAAGAAATGCAGGTGTTTTATTGGTTGAACCTAAGATAAAAGCTGTAACTTCTGGTAAAGTTTCTATAGTAGTAGGTCATGATGAAACAGTAGTTTCTGTTGTCTCTTCAAATGCTGATGAAGTTAAATATAATCTTAGAAAATCAGATGTTGCAAAATCAAATGAACTTGCAGGTGTTGCAGGTAAAGTTGAAGGTAAACTATTTTTACCATTTAAAGATGGTGAAATGGTAAAAGAGGGTGACTCTATAGTTGAAGTTATTAACGAGAGTTGGTCTGTACCTGCACGTATTCCTTTTGCATCTGAACTTAAAGTAGAAAATGGTGCTCCTGTAACTCAAGAGGTGAAAGCTGAATCTAAAGGTATCGTTAAATTCTTCTTACTTAAAGGTGATTATTTAGAAGCAACAGATAACTTTAATGCTGGTACAAAAGTAGATGAAAAAGGTCTCTTTGCAGTTATTGTTGATGAGAACAATAGAGAGGCAGCTAGACATTATATCTCAAGAGGTTCTGTTGTTAAAGTAGATAGAGATACAAAAGTTGGAAGAGGTGATATTTTATCTTCTCCAGAAGTAACTACACAAGTAGTAATAGCCGAGTGGGACCCATATTCAGAACCAATTATTGCTGAGCAACAAGGTACAGTTAAGTTTGAAGATATTATAGCTGGTACAACAGTAGTTGAACAGTTCGATGATGTAACAGGGGACACAAGACTTGAACTTAATGAATATATTCCAGCAGCATATAAACCAGCTATTATTCTTGCTACAGATAGTGGAGAGATAATTCGTTATCAACTTGATGCAAAATCTAGTCTTTTTGTAAAAGATGGAGATGTTGTAAATATAGCAGATATTTTAGCAAAAACACCAAAAGCAGCTATTAGATCACAAGATATTACAGGGGGTCTTCCAAGAGTATCTGAACTATTTGAAGCTAGACGACCAAAAGATATTGCTATGATTGCACAGATTGATGGAGTAGTAAGCTTCGGTAAGCCGTTACGTGGTAAAGAGAGACTTATTATTTCTGGTGAGAATGGTCAAATTACTGAACAATTTGTAGATAAAAATAAAGTAGCTCTAGTTCATACTGGTGAGTATGTTCATGCTGGTGAAAAATTGACTGATGGTCTTCTCTCATCACATGATATCTTAGCAGCACTTGGTGAAAAAGCACTCTACGAGTATATTGTTTCTGAAGTACAGATGGTTTATCGTCGTCAAGGGGTTAATATCTCAGATAAACATATTGAGATAGTTACTTCACAAATGATGAGACAGGTAAAAGTAGTTGAATCTGGTGACTCTAAATTTATAGCAGGAGATATTATCTCTCGTCGTAAGTTCCAAGAGGAGAATGAGTCTGTTATCAAGCTTGGTGGTGAACCAGCTATTGCTGAACCAATGCTTGTAGGTATTACACGTTCAGCTGTTGGGGCAGACTCTATTATATCAGCTGCATCATTCCAAGATACAACAAAAGTACTTACTTCAGCTTCTATAGCAGGTACAGTTGATAGACTTGAAGATCTAAAAGAGAATGTTGTTATTGGTCGTCTTATCCCAGTTGGTACTGGTATGATTGATAATGATGATATCAAACTTGAAAGTGCTGAATAAGTATTTGTATTGATTAATCCCATAGCGTTAGCTATGGGAATATAAGTATATAGTTAAAAATTTTTATAAATTAAAAATCATCATCATTAAATTCATTATCCATCTGTTTTTTAAACTTATCATCTTCCTCTTTTTTCAATTGATTTTTTGTTACTACAACTTCATGAAGAAATTCACCAAAAAATGTTTTTGATTCTGTCTTTGCAAGGAAGGCATATATACCAAATACAAGTGCTATAAATGTTAAGAGTGCTATGGCTTTTTGTAATAAGTTAAATGTCTGTATGGGTTCTCTTTGTTTTATTTCACATACTCCAGCTGGACAGTGTTGAGCTTTTTTTCTAAATAGTATCTCATAAATCTTACAACCAATGCAGATACTAAAAACAGCCTCAAGATACATCAATGATAAACACAATATACAGATAAGAACTTTATAGAATGTAATATCCCAGTGTAAAACAAACCAATTCATCATAGGGATAGATATAAGCCAACCAAGTGTCCATGCAAATCTTTTTTGTAAACCTCCAACATACTCTGGTCTTTGATCTCTTACTATAAATTTACCAAGAAGTAGAGATGGAGAGTATTTAGGCGTTATCATTCGGATAGTAAAATCTATAAATAAAAATGCCAAATAGACTCTAGCTACTATAATATGTCCAAATCCTATACCTACAAATATAACAATCATACCTAGCATAAAAAGTATCCCAGCAGCTGCCTTTGCTTCTCTCTCATTTATAACTGTTACATCATAATTTGGAACTTTTTCTCCATAATTAATTAAAAATTCTTTTAATCTCATAAATCTTCACCTATAAATATTTCATCATTTTTATGTATAATGCCTTCTTTTATTACTTTTGCAAAAACTCCTCTATCATTTTTTAAAAGCTTTGGAAGTTTTGAATCAAGTTTAGAAAGAGATTTACAAAGAGTACAATTTTGGGAAAATTCTAAAACTACATTACCTATGTATAATTTTGTACCTAACGGTATAATATATGGATTAAAATTTATAAGAATATTCTCTCCTAAAGTTCCAGCATCAAGGTTAAGACCTATTGTTTGTACAATACTATAGCTATCTTGAGGTATAAGTAAGACAGAACGGTTGAGATTTTTCGCATAAAATTTATCTCCAATAATACCATCTTTATCTAGTACCAGTTTATCCGTTTTTTCTTTTGACTGAAATAGTTCTATTACATTACCAATAATTTTTTTTTTCATAAAATAAATCCTTATAAATCTTTATAAATTATAGTAACAAAAAATACTTAAAAATACTTAAAATAAATATTTGATTGACTTTTATATTAAAAGTAATTATAATTACTATGTTTAAATATTTATAAAGGAATTATAATGACGGAGATAAGTTTATTTTCCAATAAAAAAAATAACGTAGTATCTGATACTAAAAAGATAAATAGTAGAAGAGAGTTTTTTAAAAAAACAGCTACTTTATCTATTGGTGCAGTTACTGCTGCCTCACTTCTTGATCCTGTAAAGGTAAAAGCAGATGATCCAGCTATAATGGAGGAGCAACCTTGGGCTACAAGTTTGGGTGATCCTGTTACAAAAAATAGATATGGTATGCCATCAGTTTATGAGCATAATGATATAAGAAGAAATATGAAACTTCTTCAATCTGGAAATTGGCAAGCATCTATTGCTATGTGTCCATTACAAGAATCTATGGGGATTATAACTCCTAATGGGTTATTCTTTAGTAGAGCCCATGGTGGTGTAGCACAGATAGATCCAAATGAACATAGATTGATGATTCATGGTCTTGTAGATAAACCTATTGTTTTAACAATGAATGAGTTAAAAAGATATCCTAGTGTTACTAGAATACACTTCATAGAGTGTCCAGCTAATGGTGGACCAGAGTGGAGAGGACCTCAGTTTAACTCTATACAGTTTGCTAAAGGTATGACAAGTTGTGCTCAATGGACAGGAGTTTACTTAAAAACTATATTGAAAGATTTGGGTCTTAGTCCAAAAGCTAAATGGATGTTAGCAGAGGGTGGAGATAGCTCTCATATGGGAAGAACTATACCTATAGATAAAGTTTTAGATGATGCTATGATAGTTTGGGGTCAAAATGGTGAAGCATTAAGACCTGAACAAGGGTATCCTGTAAGACTTCTACTTCCAGGTTGGGAAGGTAACCTTTGTGTTAAATGGCTTGCAAGATTAGAGTTTGCTGATAAACCGTGGTATGCTAAAGAAGAGACAGCTAAATATACAGCTTTAAAGAAAAGTGGAAAAGCGATACAACATTTTTATGCACTTGAAGCAAATTCAGTCATCACATCTCCTTGTCCAGAAAATCCATGGACAGATCTTAAAAAAGGACAACTAATTGAGATTCAAGGATTGGCATGGAGTGGTATGGGAACAATCAAAGGTGTTGATATAAGTTTTGATGGTGGTAAAAACTGGATACAGGCATCACTTAAAGGATTGGTTTTACCAAAAGCATGGACAAGATTTAGTTATATGTATAAATACGAAGGAAAACCTCTTTTACTATCAAGTAGAGCTTACGATGATGGAGGACATATTCAACCAACTGTAAAACATGAAAGAGATGTAATGGGAGTTGAGTCTGTTTATCATAGAAATAGTATTCAAACATGGGAAGTAACAGCAAAAGGAGAAGTTAATAATGTTCAAGTCTTATCATAAGTTTATACTTTCAACAGCAGTTTGTGCTTCATTAGTATCAAGTTTAAATGCTGATGGTTCACATAAGTATCCAAATGGGAAATTAGTTATAGATGGTGGTGTTACATATCCAGTTAAAAAAGGTATGATTTCACTTTATCATGTAAATGAAAATGAATTTAAAGGTGGTTCTAAACTTGGAAGAACTCCTACATCCAATGAAGTTAAAAAATGGGATATTGATGTTATGCCAGATGGTACAGGTCTTCCAAAAGGTAAAGGAACAGCTGAAGATGGTGAAGAGATATATGAAAATAAGTGTATAGCTTGTCACTTTGACTTTGGTGCAGGTGGAGATGGATATCCTGCTCTATCTAAAGGTAATGCGTATGATATGTATAAGACTTTAAAAAACCAAAGGACTACTCCAGATAAAGATGGTCCAGTTAGGGTTATGGGTAGTTACTGGCCTAAAATTTCTACTCTTTGGTGGTACATAAAAACAGGTATGCCTCACAATGCTCCTATGACTTTAACAAATGATGAAGTTTATGCACTTGTTGCTTATATATCATCACTAAATGAGCTTAAACTCAATGGTAAAGAGATTGATGATGATACCGAGATAAATAAAAATAATATATTAAAGATAGATCTACCAAACAAAGATGGATTTATACCAAAAATAGATGGTAAAAATGGTCTTGAAAATGTAAGAAAGTTTTATAATGACTATTCTAACTATGGTAATGGTAGTAGATGTATGAAAAACTGTTTCAAAGGTAAAGCCAAAGTTCAACGAATAGTTGTAGATATGGCAACTACTGCATTGCCTCCACTTTCAACAAAAAGAGATTTGCCGAAGCAAAAAGCTAGTGCTAATACAGATAAATCAAAAGAGATTTATGCATCAAAATGTGCAATGTGTCATGACTCTGGAGCAGCTGGTGCACCTATAAAAGGTGACAAAAAAGCATGGGCTCCTCGTATTAAACAAGGAATGGATACATTATACAAGACAGCTATTAGTGGTAAAGGTGCTATGCCTCCTAAGGGTGGTGCAGGTGGACTTTCAGATAGTGAGTTTAAAAAAGTTGTTGACTTTAT
>JALUBF010000023.1 GCA_027045015.1 Sulfurovum sp. | reverse complement strand
ATTTATCTATATCAAGAAGATTACCTGTACATACTGTCTATTTAACAACTTATGTAGATGACAAAGGATTATTGCATATATACTCTGATATATATGGATATGATAAGATACAGAAGTTAAATTTTAATAACTAAATAGCTGAAATTCCAATCATCTAAAGCAGTTTAGAGGTTGGCTATTTATTATCAATATTATTTTATTGTATAGATTTTTAGATTTTATCCTAAAAAAAGGAAAACGAAAGTGTTAGGGCGATACCTCTCTCATTATCTCAAACCAATCTCTACTAAATCGCTTTTTTATATACTTTTCGTGATGAGGAACTAGACAACCTGCACAGTTTTGATGTATGGCATCATCACCAATATATTTGCTTCCATCTTTTGAGTCTATACTACATTTAGAGTAGAGAGTTTTATCTTCTATTTTTTTAAATCCATTATCATTAAATCTAAAGTTAGGACAAGCACACAGGTAACAGTTTAGATTATCTATATCATGGCATTTTTTATTTTTTTTATAGAGTGGACAGAAGTCAGGTTCACTTTTTACCATATTTTCAAATCTAAAGTAGGCTATAACTTCATCACTATTTAGATGAGTAAGTTTAGCCATTATTTTTTGATGCTTCTTTCCATGTTCTTGAAACCAACTACTGTATGACATTTTCTATCCTTATATTCTCTAAGTAATCTATCTTATCTTTAGTATATCCCAATATGGACATCATTGTTCGAAGTGTACCACCGTGTGAACAGATAAGTATCTCTTTATCTTTTGGTAGCTCATCTAAAAATGCTTTTATTCTACTCTTAAAATGCTCTTGTGTTTCTGCACATATATAGTTGTACCATATATCTATATTTTTTGTATATTCTATCTTATAGGAGTCGAGCTTCTCTATCTCATTAAAACTAAGTCCTTCTATCTCCTTAGTGAAGCGTACTTCTCTTAGACGTTTATCTGCTATATAATCAGTTATACCTATCATATTTAAAGTTTGTTGACACCTTAAGAGGTCTGAAGAGTATATCGTATCAAACTTCTGTTTTTTTATAGATTCTATTTTTTCATAATCAAAGAGCAGGGGGTCTATCTCTAAATTTGACCAACCATTGTAACGATTTTGATGCTCTTTAGATAGTGAAGCGTGTCGTAAAAGGGTTAATGCCATAGTATAGCTCCCAATACAAATAATACTATCTCTGTACTCTCAAGAGTTGTACCTAAAACATCACCATTGATAAATCCTAGTTTCTCTTTAAGAAAATTTACTAATAAATATGTAAAAATCAATCCACTACCAAGAAGTATCAAAAAATGCCAAGAGCTAAGTAGTAATCCCATAAGTGTAAATAGCAAGAGTGAACCTACAAGATAGTTCTTATTAAACTCTTCTTGAAGTTTGGTTATGAAACTAGAATGAAACTCTTGTGTAAAAAATAGTAGTAAAAGCCCTAATCGACTTACCAATAGTACCGATAGAAATATTGTATATTTACCATACATTAGTAGATATACAATAGCACTAATCTTAAGTATTAGCATAGAACCAGCCCAAAGTACACCCATAGCTCCAACAGTAGGCTCTTTTATAACTGCATAAGCATCTTTTCCAGAGTGCTTGGCATATATGGCATCAGCTACGTCCATAATAGCCTCAGTATGTAAAAAACCATATAGCATCATATATGCTATACTAGCTACAATGGCACTAAGCCACTCTAGTGAATATAGCATATAAAATATAGCTAAACTTATACTACCTAAAGTTATTCCAACAAGAGGAAGAAAAAATAGCATAGAGGCTAAAATTTTATGGGTAGATAGGTCATCATCTTTAGCAAATCTTACAGGAAGTATGCTAAAGTATGAAAAGCTAAATTTTAGACCTAGATAGTATTCTTTCATTACTGAGGTAAAGTTTCGTCTATCTCTTGCTCTTGGTTATGTTTGGAAGATAGATTATGAAGTTGTGATGATTCAATATAATGTTTTTGAGCTTCTATCTTTTTTATCGAATTTTTAAATTCTAGTATTTTCTCGTTTATTGGTTCTATAAGCATCAATATATTTTGTTTCTCAAGTTCATTTTGTAATAATGGTAGTTCAATATCTTCTATCTCTGAATCTATATCTTCAATATCTTTATTTCGATGTTGAAGGATTTTTTTTCTTTCTCTCAAATTATGTTTTAGATTACTTAGTTCACTATCTAATTCATTGATAATCATATATTTCTGACACCATTTTTCGGTAAGATTTTCTAAGGTTCTTAATGCATAATCTATATCTTTTTCTATTATCTCTAGTGATTTTTGATGAGGTTTCAATGCTTCGTATAGAGGTTTTAATTGAGCATTTATTTGTTCTATTTTATATGTAAACTCATGAAGTTGATTAGCATAGTTATTGATATTACCTTTATAGATATTATCAAGCATACTTAATGCTGTAACAACTTCTACTTTAGAATTTTCAGTAGATATTTGATTATCTATTAACTCTTGAGGTTCTTTTATTATAGGTACTATCTCTGTAGTTAGGTTTGCCATTATAAACTCCTATTAATTTAAAGATTTATTTTGTCGATTTTGACGTTTTCTTTCAAGCTCTTCAATCTTTAATACTACTTGATTTTTTGTACCCTCATGTATTTGATGTTTTAGATTGTCAATAGTATGATTGAGTTCAATTATATCTTTTTCTATTTTAGAGTCTTTTTGAACTATATCTTTTTCAAGATCTATATGTTTTTGATTTAGCTCTTCTAACTCTGTTTTACATTTATTTAAAAGAGTTTTCCCTTTATTGCATTTATATATATAATAAGTATATAAGATAATTATCCATAACAATAAAGATGTTAGACTAAGAATAATTTGCGAGTTATCCATAGATATGTTATCAGATGCATTTGCAGTAGCCAAAGTAAATAGTAGTGATATGAGGTATCTCATAATTAAATCCTTTATGTTTATTTAATAAAAATATTAAATAGTAAAAATATAACAATAAATATATCTAATTTTGGCTGTAATTTAAGTGCATTTTCTATATCTTTTTTATTTATATCGCTTTTACCATCTCCAAAATATGGTTTTTTTTTAATTTTCCCAAAATATGATGTATCTCCACCAAGTCTAATATCTAAAGATAGTGCCATAGCTGAGATAGGGTGACCTGCATTTGGACTTTCATGAAGTTTGCCATATCTATAAAATTTAAATGTTTTACTCTTCATAGATAAAATAACAATAATCAATGCCGTAATTCTAGCTGGAATATAGTTTGCTATATCATCTAACTTAGCAGAGAATTTACCAAATTTTTCATATCTATCATTTCTGTAACCTACCATTGAGTCTAATGTATTGATAGCTTTATAGACAAAAGCACCACATAGACCAAAAAAAAGTAGATAAAATATAGGTGCTACTACACCATCACTTAGATTTTCTGCATATGTCTCTATAGATGCTTTATTGATCTCTGATTGGCTTAACTCTTTAGTATCACGGCTTACTAAATATCTAATATTTTGTGGATTATTTAATATATCTTTAACTGAAGTGTATAACATTTTTGAAGCAATGGTTGTTGATGCTATAGTACCTAATAAGATATATCCAATATACTCTGGAAATATATATCTAATAAAGATAGATAAATAGCATACTACTATAGTTACAATAGATATAAGAGTTAAGTTTAATAAAACTCCTCTAAAAACATCATCTTCATAGAAGTTTTTCTCAAACCATTTTATGTAGTCTCCCATTATTATTACAGGGTGACGTATAAAAGTAAATTCACCAAATAGTTTGTCAATTATATAGGCTATAAGGGTAACATTAAAGTACACTTTTTAGTATCCTCTCTATATTTAGATGACTTTTCATCTTTTCTACAAATAATTCAATAGACTCTTTCTCATACATTTTAAACCACTCATCAACAAATAGACCATGAGAGAATGTACCATATATATTTGTACTTCTGTACTCATTTGGATAGGTAGTAGAGATACCGTGATGTATCTCATACTTATCACCATTTAGTCTGACTATCTTATCTTTTTTAAATACAATATTGGCATCTATAAAGCCAAGGGCTTCTACTTTTGTAGGAGTTTGTACCTCTATAGAATCGCTATCTTCTATGTAGTTATGCATCATCTCATAACCTCCACAGATACCTATTATTTTGATTTTACCTTTTCTATAATGTTCTTGTAGTTGTTTAAAAAGTCCACTCTTTTTAAGCCATGTAAGGTCATCTATCACTCGTTTAGAGCCAGGCAAAATGATAGAGTCAAAAGATGATAGGTCTATATTGGCACTTATAAACTCTATACAGCTATTGGTATCTGCTAAGAGAGGTTCAAAGTCTGTATAGTTAGCCATAGTTGGGTAAGATATAACTGCTATATGTTTTGTAGCATTTTGACACTCTTGAGTATAGTTAAGTAAACTTTGTGAGTCTTCAAATCCAAGATTGAAAGGTTCATAAGGTAAAACTCCAAGTAGAGGTATGCCAAACTCCTCTTCTATTATCTTGATACCATTATCAAAAAGAGTCATATCTCCTCTAAATTTATTGACAATGACACCTATAACATTTTTTTGAAGCTCTTTTGGTAGTAGATGATATACTCCATATATGGAGGCAAAAACACCACCTTTTTCTATGTCTGCTACTAGGATTATCTTGGTTTTAAACTCTGTAGCTATGAAGATATTGGAGAGGTCTTTACTCATAAGATTTAGTTCAACAGGTGAACCTGCACCTTCAGCTACTACACAATCATACTTAGTATCTAAGTAAGAAAATCCTTCTTTTACTATAGGTTTTAGTCTATCTATATCACGATAATACTCTCTTACACTCTTGTCGGCATTACTTTTACCACCTACTATAAGTGAAGCAGATGAACCTCTACCAGATTTAAGAAGTACTGGATTGTTATGCCAAGATGTTGGAACACTTAGAGCTTTAGCTTGAAAGTGTTGGGCTATGGCTATCTCTGAACCATCATCTGCAACATGGGCATTATTAGATACATTTTGTGCCTTAAATGGAGCAACAGAGTATCCATACTCTTGTATTATACGTCCTACAAGCCAAGTAACAGTACTTTTACCTGCATCAGAACTTGTACCAAATATACTGATATTATGCATTTAAAGCCTTTTTAAATATCTCTAAATCTTGCATACTTTTAACAGCTATACGTGCATGATAGATGGTAAGTCCATCAAAATTTTCACAAGAGCGTATCATTATCTTGTAACTAAGTAGTTTTTTTTGTAGCTCTTTGGCACTAATATTTAGTTTTACCAATATATAATTTGCAAAAGATGGATATATCTTCTCTACCAATGGGCTACTTTTAAGTATTTGCATTAGATATCTTTTACTTTTAGCATTGAGACTATCTGAACGCTTTTTAAACTCTCTATCTTTTAAAACAGCTTGAATATAGTTAGAGTCAAATTCAGATATCTTCCAAAGAGGTTCACTCTTTTTAAGTAGTTTTATATTGTTAGCTTGAGATATAATTGTACCCATGCGAATACCAGCAGAACCAAAAAATTTGGTCATTGATTTGAGTATATATAGATTTGGATATCTACTTAGTTTAGATGTTATAGATGAGGTATGACCAAACTCTATAAATGATTCATCTACCAATACAGTAGAGTTTTGTTTATGCCATATATCCAATAACTCATCTATATCATAAAGCATTCCATCAGGAGTGGAGGGATTTACAAATATAACCAAGCTCTTGTTAGCTATATTTTTATTGATATTATCAAACCTATCAACAATATCTAACTCATATCCAAAAGTTTTAGCCGATTTTTTATACTCAAGATATGCAGGAGAGTATATGGTACATCTATTGTATCTAGCTTTTAAAAGACGAAAAAAAGAGAATATAGCAGAGCTACCACCATTGAAAAGTTCTATCTCATCTATGCTTACATCATAATGCTTGGCTATCTCTTCATATAGTTTATCGTAGTTAGGGTATGCTGATATATCTAAATTATTGAAATCTATATCTATAGTAGGTTTAACAAAGTTGATGTTAGATGATAGGTCTATAACCTCTTCTACACTACATTTACAAGATTTAGCAAAACCTATTACATCTCCACCATGTTGAAAAATCTTCATTTTAACCTACTCTTTAAACCCAATTTTACATCATACACTTCATCACAAAGTTTAGCTAATCTCTGTCCAACAATACCAGAACGGTCAACATATTTTCTACTAAATTTATCAAGAGGTATCACACCAGAAGAGAGATCGTTAAGTACAAATACAATATTGGCATTTTTCTTACAGATGGTTTCTATCTCTTTAAGCACTATGTTGATACTATGCTCCATAGTATTGAGTATCCACATACTCATACAATCTATAAGGTAGGTATGTCCAGCTTCTATGTGTTGGCTAAGGTGCAAGGTCTCTTCTATAGTGACAAACTTCTCTTTACGCTGAGCTTGATGTCTGTCTATACGCTCTTGCATCTCATTATCACCATAACTATTGTCATAAGTAGCGATGTAGTAAGGCTTTGTATCTTTACTTAAAGTTAAAGTTTTTTCTTCTGCTAGTAGGCTTTTACCTGATTTTTGTCCACCATAGTATAGGATTTTCATTAAACTAAAAAACTTTCAACTTTATGAGTAATCTCATTTTTACTAAGTCCATTTAAATCACCATAAACTAAAGCTCCACCAGCTCCAACACCCTCTTTTGCTTCTCCTTCATCGTAGAGTTTTAAGGCAGGGTGTTTAGATAGAGAAAAGTCAAAGTCATCATAGTAGGCGTTGATAGGAAAATCTAACATTTCAAGTAAAGCTTTTATATTTGAGTGCTTATCTTTAGCTACCCATTTAGTAGTAGCAAGAGCTATATGTGAGCTATCTACTTTAGCACCCATATAGCGTGAGATACTATTGGCTACTAACAATACACAAGCCATCTGCGTACCACCTGCCAATATTATAGGAAAACGTCCATTTACACCTAAGATAAATCCAGCATTGAAGATGAGCATATTGTCAGAGAGTGAACCTAAAATATCGAAGAGGTCTTTTTTATCTTCTACCTTTTTTAGAGCTTTGCTAATGGTCTCTTCTCGTATATTGTTTGGTACATTTTTAAAGCTAGATGAAAATAGAGTTTTAGCATCATATCCCAAAGCTAAGGCTGTAGCCGTAGCTGTAGTAGTACCAGAAGGTACAGACTCCCCTAGTATAAGATAGTCATCTTTACATTTGTACGACTTACCAAACTCTACACCTTTGTCAAAAATATCTTTTGCATCTATATTTGCCCCATTTGCGATGTTTTGACTTGGTGCAATATCTAAGTGGTGTATGGTAAAGTCATTACCTTTAGGTTTAACTTTTAATCCTAAATCAAGCAACTCTATATGTGAGTAAGAGTGTAGCAGATGTATAGCTCTAGTTATGAGAGCAGGTGTTGGTACTCCCTTTGGAGTCTCAGCAATATTAGGTAGGCTACGTACTTCACCCGTAGCTAAAAATTCAGCATCTAAAGTTGGTGTAAGATGTATCATTTTTGGTATCCCTGCTTGTGTTATCCCTGCTATATCAGCTGTAGCTGTATTGGACATAGCTAACATAAATGTAGCTTTTTTATCTTTAAACTCTTGAATGTACTTTAGGTTTCCTATAATAGTTTGTATCATATATTTTTCCTTTTAATTTATCTGTTGTAGTATTTATAGAATATTTTTTTAAGTTTAATTTATAATAAAATTAAAGTAGAGTACATTGCTATAACAGCTAGAGAGAAGTACTGTTTATTATGACCACGTAAATATTTTTTCATAAGCAAATTGTATCTTTTGTATCTTACTATTAAATTAAAAAAAGTATAATTCATCAAATCAATAAATAAAAAGATAATATAAGGAATATTTATGTCAATTAAAACAATACAATCAACAGATGAGTTTAAAGCATTGGTAGCAGAAGTTACTTCACAAGAAGGTTATAAAGAGCCTATGGCATTTGGTATCGCTAGAGTTGACCGTGGTCAAAAGAATGCAGAGAAGATACTTCAAGCTAACTTTGGACTTATCAACTGGAAAGAGAACTTTGGAAGTGCAGCTGTTTTCATCAAAGCACTTCAAGAGGCTAAGTGTAATGTAGATTTTTCAGGTTCTGAGTTTGTAGCAACTATCAATGAAAACTTTTTAAATAATGCTATGTCAGTATTTGCTCCATATTTAGCAGAAGCAACAGGTGAAGCACATAAAAATGTACAAGTTATTAAAACTTTGGCAAATATGGAAGATATCGCTAAAAACTTTAGAATAGTATTTTTATTTGAAGATGCAAATCCTGAATCAGTTGAGGCTGTATATCTTAAACTTTATGCTCTCTCTCAAAGTAAAGCAGAGCTTAGAAGAGTAAATCTAAATGGTGCATTTGGAATCTTATCTAATGTAGCATGGGTAGGAAACACTCCTTATGAGCTTGACTACCTTAGAGACAATGAGATAGAGATGAAACTAAATGGAACTTACCCAACTGTAGATTCAGTAGATAAATTCCCAAGATTTTTACAACATATTATCCCAGCTGATAACACTAGAATACTTGAAGCATCTAAAGTAAGAATGGGGGCTCAATTAGCAGCAGGAACTACAGTAATGCCAGGAGCATCATATATCAACTTCAATGCTGGAACACTTGGACCAGTAATGGTTGAGGGTCGTATCTCATCTTCTGCTATTGTTGGTAGTGGTTCAGATGTTGGTGGTGGTGCATCTATCTTAGGTGTATTGAGTGGTACAGATGGTAACCCTATTAGCATTGGTGAAAATACACTTCTTGGAGCAAATTCAACTTGTGGTATCCCTCTTGGTGATGCTTGTATCTTAGATGGTGGTTTGGCTATCTTTGCAGGAACTAAAGTAAAAGTAGCTCCTGAAGAGTTGGCTAAAATCAAAGAGGCAAATCCAGATGCACAACTAGATGATAAAACTACATTCCGTGCAGATGAGTTCCAAGGGTTAAATGGTCTTCACTTTAGACAAAATTCAACTACTGGAGAGATAGTAGTAAGAAGAAGTACAAGAGAAGTAAAACTAAATGAAGATTTGCATTAAAATATGAATGAAGAAAATGTAGTAGAACGTGTCTGTTTATTGGCTCTTATGAAAAAAGAGCCTAAAGAGTCACTCTTGGATGTGCAAAAGATGTTAGTAGATACAGGTATGTTTGATATGAAAGAGTGCAAAGCTGTTTTTAAGATGCTTAAAAGTGAGCAGTATATCTCTAAAGATAGTGAGCTTACTATGAAAGGTATCATGGAAGCTAAATTGGCTGAAGAGATGTTTAAGCAATAAAGGAACTTTATGCGTGTAGATAAATGGTTAAGTGCAGTAAATGTAGTAAAGCGTCGTACTATCGCTACAGATATGCTCAAATCTGGCGTTGTATATATTAACAATATAAAAGCTAAAGCCTCTAAAGATGTAAAAATTGGTGATAAGATAACCATAGAGTATCTTAAAGGGGCAAAGCATTATGAGGTGCTTCAAATTCCTAAGACTAAGACCATACCAAAATCTCAAAAAGATGAGTTTGTAAAGGAACTTTAGATGGATATAAAAGAGAAATTTGAACAACTATTTAACAATCAAATGCCTAAAGATGAAGCACGTCAATTTCTTGTAGAGCTTTATGAAAAAGGTGAGAATGGGTCAGATATAGCTACTGCTGCATCTGTAATGCGTGAATACTCTATAGGACTTAACCTCTCAGATGAACTTCGTGAAAAAGCCATAGATATTGTAGGAACAGGTGGAGATAAAAGTGGGAGCTTTAACATCTCTACTACAGTATCTCTACTACTTGCATCTATGGGGCGTGTGGTGGCAAAACATGGAAATAGAAGTATCACATCTAATTCTGGTTCAACTGATGTGCTTGAGGCATTGGGGATAAACTTAGATTTAAATATTGACAATAAGATAAAGATGCTTGAAGAGACAGGTTTTTGTTTCTTTCCAGCAACTGACCATCACCCAGCGATGAAGTATATTATGCCTATTCGTAAATCTATAGAACATAGAACTATCTTTAATCTACTTGGACCTCTTACCAATCCTGCACGTACCCAGAAGTATCTGCTTGGAGTATTTGATCCAAGTTATATAAAAGTAATGGCAGAGGCTCTTTTAAATTTAGATACAAAACGAGCGTTTGTTGTAAGTAGTCAAGATGGTATGGACGAGATAGGGCTATCTTGCAATACATCTTTTGCTTATGTAGAGTCAGGACGTATTTTGGAGGGTGAAATAAATCCAGAAACATTTGGTTTTAAATTTGCTCCCAAAGAGGCAATACTTGGTGCAGATGCAAAGCATAATGCTCAGATAACTAGAGATATTTTTTCAGCTAAAGAGCGTGGGGCTAAGAGAGATATAGTTGTTCTTAACTCGGCATTTGCACTATTTGTAGATGGTAGTGTTCGTGATATACAAGAGGCTATATCTATGGTAGAAACACAGCTTGATAGTGGTAAAGCACTAAAGCATTTAGATTTTATGGCAACAATCAGTAAACAGTTAGTAACTACTATTGAGTAGCTAGTAGATTACAATAGTAGGAGTCAGGTATGAAAAAGATAGAAGCTTCATTAGAAGATTTAGATAAAATTGTTAGATATATTGATGAGGTTTTACCACAAAATGCTATTGTATTTTTGCGTGGTGATTTGGCATCAGGAAAAACTACACTTACTCAAGCTATAGCTAAAGAAAAAGGTATCTTTGGCGATATCACCTCTCCTACATTCTCGTTACAACAGTGTTATGAAGGTAGTGATGGTAATAGTTTATATCATTATGATCTTTATAGACTTACATATGATGAGTTTATGCAGATGGGACTTTTTGAAGAGTTTGAAAAGTCTGGTTGGCATATGGTAGAGTGGGGTAGTGATGAGCTTAGAGCATTTTTACAAAATGTTGGATATAGTGTTACTACTATAGAGATAGAGCCTTATAACAATAGTAGAATTTATAAGATAGAGAGCTAAAATGCACATACTTGAAGCAAAAAATCTTGCAAAAACCATCAAGAAAACACAGATTGTTCACGATATATCTTTAAGCGTTAAAAGTAGAGAGATAGTTGGTCTTCTTGGTCCAAATGGTGCAGGTAAGACAACATCATTCTATATGGTTTGTGGGCTTACAGATGCTACGGAGGGGAGTGTATCTTTAGATGATGAAGATATTACAAAACTTCCACTTAGTGCAAGAGCTAAGATGGGGATTGGTTATCTGCCACAAGAGTCAAGTATATTTAAAGATTTGAGTGTTGAGGAGAATCTTCTTATTGCATCAGAAGCATTAAATATACCTAAAGATACTATAAACTCTCGTATTGAAAATCTACTTGAGATTTTCAATATTGAGCCTATTCGTTCACGTTTGGGTATTCGTCTTAGTGGTGGAGAGAGAAGACGTGTAGAGATAGCTCGTGCATTGGTAGGAGAGCCTAAATTTTTGTTGCTTGATGAACCTTTTGCAGGAGTTGACCCATTAGCTGTCATTGATATAGAAAATATAATTAAAAAGCTTGTTGAGCTTGATATGGGTATATTGATTACAGACCATAACGTTCGTGAGACTCTAGGCATTTGTGATAGAGCTTATGTTATGCGTAGTGGAGAGATGTTGGCTACTGGTACAAGTGAAGAGATAACCAACAATCAAAATGTTCGTAAATATTATTTGGGTGAGAATTTTAAGTTTTGATGGTAGAAAAAAATATAAAAAAACTTCTTGATAAAGAGGTAAAGAGACGCAATAATAGCTTAGAGTTATCTTTAGATAAACCTGATCCACTTCTTATAGCTTCTAAATATAATGATGAGACAATAGCACTTATATGCGCTCTGTTTGCTTATGGTAATGCTAAGCAGATTGTAAAATTTTTACAGAGTTTAGATTTCTCTTTACTTGATAAATCAGATGATGTTATAAGAGCAACTCTATCGTCACACTATTATCGTTTTCAAAATTCTGAAGATGTAACTATGTTGTTTATAGCTCTAAAAAGATTGAGAGAGATTGATAGTATTGAAAATATATTTTATGAGGGTTATAAAAAAGAGTCCAATATCTTAGATGGGTTATGGCTTTTTATAGATAAATTAAAATCTATAGATAGTTATGAAAGTAGAGGATATAACTTCTTAGTAGGTTCTGTACCAAAGAAAAAAACAGGTATGGGAACATATAAACGATATATGATGTATCTACGTTGGATGGTAAGAGATGATGAGTTAGATATGGGACTTTGGTCAAAGATAGATAAAAAAGATTTGCTAATGCCTTTAGATACCCATACTTTTAAAGTTTCACAACGATTAGGACTATTAAAGAGAAAAACTTATGATATGAAAGCAACCTTGGAACTTACTCAAAGGTTAAGAGAATTTGATAGTAGTGACCCTATTAAATACGATTTTGCTATATATAGATTGGGACAAGAAAAATTGGCTTAAATCTTAGCCCATATTAAGTACAAAATAGATATAATCGCAACAATTATTTTAAACAAGAGGATGTTTCATGGAAGGTGTATTTACTTACCTTGGTGGTATTTTAGGAGAGCATAATCATTCAGCAGTATTGGTTGCTCATTTACTTGTGGTTTTTGCTATTGTGATATTTGTTGCAAAAATGGCAACAAAGAGCTTTAGAGCTGTACCAATTGGTGCTCAAAATGTTATGGAGGCTTACCTTGGTGGTGTAATAGCTATGGGTAAAGATGTTATTGGTGAAGAACTTGCACGTAAGTATCTACCACTTGTAGCTGCTGTGGGTCTTTTTATCTTTGTATCTAACGTTCTTGGTATCATTCCTGGGTTTGAATCACCAACTTCAAACATTAATGTTACTTTATCTTTAGCGCTTATGGTATTTTTCTACTATAATTATGAGGGTATTAAGAAAAATGGTGTTGTTAAATACTTTGCACATTTTGCTGGTCCTGTAAAAATACTTGCACCACTTATGTTCCCAATAGAGATAGTTTCTCATATATCAAGAATTATATCTCTTAGTTTCCGTTTGTTTGGTAATATGAAAGGTGATGATCTTTTTTTATGGGTACTTCTTATGTTAGTTCCATTTGTTGCACCACTTCCAGCATACCTTTTACTATCGTTTTCAGCATTGCTACAAACATTTGTATTTATGATTCTTATCTACGTTTACCTTGCAGGTGCAGTAGCTGTAGATGAAGATCACTAAGAGTTAATAGTAAGTTATGAGACTTGGAAATAAAAGTTTAAGTTTTATTGTTAATTTTCTTCTAGGAGTAGCTTGGGCTACTCTTTTTTTAGGTGCTTCAAGTGCCTTTTTAACTTTCTATTCTATATCGATTTTATCTGCTATTATAGCTTCAGTTGTAGCGATGATATCAGGAATGGTGATTATCTTACTATTAGAACATTTTATTACATCTCGTGAAAAATATATGGAGTTGAAAAAACAGACTATACTTCTTGAAAAGATAGCCAATAAATAGCAATATCTCATCTTAAAATGAGATATTGGACTACTTTTTTACTCTTTTGGCATAAAACTCTTTTCTAAAATCTTCAAACTTGTCGTTCAAGATAGCTTCTCTCATCTGTTTCATTAGATTTAGATAGTAGTATAGATTGTGTATAGTTCCTAATCTAAAGTAGGTTATCTCTCTTGCTCTAAATAGGTGACGTAGATATGAACGTGAATAGGTTTTACATACGATACAGTTACATTCTGGATCTATTGGAGCATCATCTGTTGTAAATTCTGCCTTTTTAATGTTTATCTTTCCAAAGCTAGTAAATAATGTACCATTACGTGCATTACGTGTAGGCATAACACAGTCAAACATATCTACTCCACGTGCTACATTTTCTACCAAATCTTCAGGAGTTCCTACACCCATTAGGTATCGTGGTTTATCTTCAGGCATAAACTGAGTTGTCCACTCTACAGTATCGTACATATCTTGATTGGCTTCACCAACACTTAGCCCACCAATAGCAAAACCATCAAAATCTAAAGCACATAACTCTTTGGCAGACTTTTCTCTAAATGCTCTATCTGTTCCACCTTGAATAATAGCAAAGATATTTTGTTCAACTCCTACACCCTCAGACTGTTTTTTTCTAAAGTAATCTATGCTCTCTTTAGCCCATCTTGTAGTCCGTTCTATACTCGCACCTATACGTTCTTTTGTAGCTGGAAGTGCTACAAGGTCATCTAATATCATCATAATATCTGAACCTAGATTGTGTTGAATATCTATCACTTTTTTTGGGGTAAAATAGTGTTTACTACCATCTAAATGACTTGCAAATGTTATACCACCTTCATCTATCTTGACATTATTGGAGAGTGAAAATGCTTGAAACCCTCCAGAGTCTGTAAGGAATGATTTTGGATATTTGGTAAAACCGTGAAGTTTACCCATCTTGGCTACCACATCATCTTTAGGGCGTATATACATATGATAAGTATTTGCCAATATAATCTCGGGTTTAATAAATGTTGCCAAATCAATAGCATCTAGTGATTTGACTGCACCTACAGTTCCAACAGGCATAAATACTGGTGTTTGAATAGTTGAATGTGCTGTTTTTATGGTACAAGCTCTAGCTTTACCATCTTTTTTATCTATTTGAAAATCCATTGTGTTATAATTACTCCTAAATAATGTGAAATTATAGCTAAAAGCATATGAGGAAGTATCATAAAAAATATATTAATTTTAGCAAATGGAAATATTGCAAAAGATTTTATTGAACTTATAAACAAGAAAAGAGTCTCTCAAAATTATTATACTATTGGATATTATAATGATGAAACAATACCTGAACATATAGATAAAAATTTCAATCTTATAAAGAGTGATCCGACAAGTTTTTATAAGCTATCATGTATTATGAAAGAGACAAATTTTTTAAATATTTTTATAGTTATGGATAATATAAAAGATGTAGAATACTCACTTAAAAATCTTAAACTTATTTCTCATAAGGCACGTATAGTTCTTTTAAATGAATGGAATAATGATACTATTGGTAGTGAGTATGAAAATATAACTATTGTAGATGTATCTACATTAGCAACAGCACATCTTTACAATAAACTTCCAAATGTACCTTTGGTAGCACAAAATATTGGGCTTGGAGAGGGTGAGATTATGGAGGTTCATGTACCTTTTGGTTCATCTTATGCCTATAGACATATAGGTTCTATCTTGCAACGAAAATGGAAAATAGTAGCACTATATCGTGATAAAAAGCAGATATTACCTACAAATGCAACTATGATAAAACCAGATGATACATTATTACTTGTTGGTAAACCTCGTGTTCTTGATAATATAAGTAAAATTATAAATAGACGTACAGGTATATTTCCTGAGCCATTTGGTCAAAATATATATCTTATTTTAGATTTTAGATTTGATAAATTAAAAATGTTCACATATCTTGATGAGACAATATATATATTAAATAGATTAAAAGATAAAAAATTATTTGTACGTATCTTATATCCTAATGATTTTGATTTATTACAAAGAGTAAAAGAGTATGAAGCCAATAATATATATATATATGTTGTTTATGATAACGTAGATATGGCTGACTTGATAGAATTTGATATATATGAGTATAATATTGGACTTGTTTTAAATTCTCTTTATACATTTGAATCTAATAAATTTTCAGATAGATTATATAAGTTAAAAAATTTAGTCTATCTTTTTGGAAATCAGTCTATAAAAGATGTAAGAAAATCTATTATTCTTATGGATAAAGATGAGAAAATGGAGTCCATAGCTTCTAGTGCATTTGATATATCTGAAGCATTAAATACAACTCTTTGTTTATGTGATTTTGATCCAGAGGGTGATTTTAATGGTAGAGAGATGATAATAGAATATTATGAAACATTAACACATATCTTTAATATGGAGATAAATATAGAGAAAAAAATTGCAAATCCAATACGAGAAGTTGCAAAAATGGATAATATACTACAAATTGCGCCGTTTGATAAAGATATAGGTAAAAGAAGTATTTTTAAATTAATCTCATTAAAGGTAAAAGATTACTTATTGATAAGAAAAAAACATCCAAAACTACTTATCCCCTTTGATATTGATGAGTAGTATATAGATGGTTACCTATTTTGATAGTATTTCAATGTATAAACTAAATCTTCAGCTAAATCCATATTGTTTTTCATCCAATTTATGTATCCAGTATCTGTTTTTACTATCTCTTCTATAGCTCTATCTTTATATTTTCCAAATTTAAATGTTTTTAGAAGTACAGGAGTATTTGTAAGTTCTGCTAGTTTTATCATAGGATTTATATTTGGATATCTATCTTGAGTAATCTTTACAAGTTTGGATAGTAGTAGTTTCATTATGAGTACATCACCTATGGCATCATGAGCTTTTATGGATACACCTAGTTTTGTAGCTTCACTATCTTCACTTTTATATAGTTCAAGAGCATATCTTAGATACTGTAGTCTATGGTATGGTATATCATCTAAAAGGTGTTTTGCACAACGCAGAGTATCTATGAGTGTATAATTGTTCTCAAATCCCTCTTTTTTTAGCATACCTAAATCAAAACTAATGTTATGAGCTATCAGATAATTTTCACAAGAGTTATATCTATGTATCTCTTTAACTATAGCTAATTCATTAAATGTAGGTTTGCCTATAAGTTTATCTGGTATGATATTGTGAATTTCCATAGCTTCTATAGATATGGGTACTTCTGTGCTACACAACTCATCATAAACATCTATCTCATTTTTATTGTGAACTATCATAGCACCAAATTGTATAATACGGTCATTCTCTCCAGCACCAGTTGTTTCTGTATCAAATAGTATATATTTTGCCATATTCTTTCCTAATTTTTTAATAAAAGATAATATCCTATTTCTGCTATAATATAAGTAATTTATATATAGGATATCTTACTATGAAAAAACACTATACTTCTGTTATCTCATCTATTTTTGGAAAGTTTGCATCAAAAGAGTTTCCATCTATCATTCAACATACTATCAATTCAGGGTATGTAAAGCTAATGGGACTTGATATGTCAGAGTTTGATAAACCAAATAACTACAAAACGCTCAATAAACTCTTTACGAGAAGCTTTAAAATACCTAGAGCTATACCCGAAGAAAAGAGTAAACTCATCTCTGGAGTTGATGCACTTATAACTGATGCAGGTAAGATAGAAAATGCTAGAGCTTATCAGATAAAGGGTATGAGCTACAGTATAGAAGAGCTTTTTGGAGATTATCATAAAGAGGCAGTTAAAAAAGTGGAGGGTGGAGAGTTTATAAACTTCTATCTATCTCCAAAAGATTACCATCGTTACCATATGCCTATGGATTTACAAATAGTCTCACTTACTCATATCCCTGGTAAGTTATATCCAGTTAATTTTCCTCTACTACGCAATAAAAAAGACCTTTTTATAGAAAATGAACGAGTGGTATTAGAGTGTAAAGATAAGAGAGGAAGATGTCAAGTTTTAGTACTTGTAGGTGCTTTAAATGTTGGTAAGATGGTAGTTACATTTGAACCAAGAGTAGAGACAAATTCAGATATAAGAGAGCCTCAACACTATGAGTATGAAGATTTATGGGTAGAAAGAGGGGAGATGTTTGGTTGGTTTGAGATGGGTTCAACTATCTTGACATTCTCTGAACAAGGAAGTATCGTACCTGAAGTATCTATAAATCAAAAGGTATCATTTACAGATATTTTAGGAACTATAAGGTAATCTATATGAAAAAAAATCTTATTATATTTGATATGGACGGTACATTGGTAAATAGTTCTATTGCTATAGCCAATGCCATTAACTATGTACGTAAAAATCTTGGTTTTGAAGCTATGGATAAAGATAAAATCTTACACTTAATAAATGATAATACTATAAATCCAGCACAAACTTTCTATCATACAAAGAGTTTTGATGCCGATCACGAGAGATGGTTTACTGAGTATTATAGTAAAAATCACGATAAAGAATTGGTACTATATAAAGGCATAGAAGAGCTTCTCTTAGAGCTTAAAAAGCAGGGTAAAAAGTTAGCAGTAGCTACCAATGCATATAGAAGTTCAACTATAGAATCACTTACATATCTAAATATCTATAATTTATTTGATGCAGTAGTCTGTTATGATGATGTAGCTAAAGGTAAGCCTTATCCAGATATGTTATTTAAAATATTAGATGAACTTCATATCAAGGTAGAAGATGCTATTTTTATAGGAGATAGCTCAAAAGATGAGATGTCTGCTAAAAGAGCTAATATGGATTATCTTATGGTAGATTGGGGATTTACAGAGCATAAAAATGCTCTTAAATCAGTATATGATTTAAAAAGAATTATCTTATAAATATTTTCTATTTAAAAAATGACCTCTAACAAATCTGCCATATATTAACTCAAATAATAGAGAAAAAGTCATAAATATGATAAAAATAACAACAGCTTTAGGGTTACTAGTATAAGTATGAAATAGTAGTGTTGTTAATGCCAAGACAGAACATAAAATAGCAAAAAGAGTTATTATTCTATTTGCATTTATCTCTTTTGCCAATTTAAATGCTGAGATATTTACAATAGCAAAGATAAGTAAAAAACCTGCACTTGCTATAATGGCGATTTCTGTTAAAGATATACTGATAGCTAAAAAGAAACTTAATATAGATGTAACCCACACTCCAAGCGTAGGTATATTTTTCTTCTCTTGACCCAATATTTTTGGAAGTTCTCCTTCATTGGCAAGAAAAAATCCTAAACGTGCATTTCCATAGATAGTTGCATTGATGGCTGAAAATGTAGAAAGTAATGCAGCAATAGCTACAATAGTAAATCCAACTTCTCCTAAAGCAGGTTTAGCTGCTATAGCTAAAGCATAATCTTTTGCCTCTAAAAGTTGAGATTCGGGTACAACTCCAACAGTAACTATGGAGATAAGTACATATAGTAAAATAACAAAAATAACTGAACCATAAAAAGCACGAGGTAGATTTACTGTAGGATTTTTGATATCTTCGGCTGAATTGGCTATGAGTTCAAATCCTTCATATGCTACAAATATAATCATACCTGCTGTTACTATGCCTAAAGGTGCTTCCCAATGTGTAGGAGATAGACGTTGGATATCAATATAGTTTGCTCCAGATACTATAATTAGTATAAGGAGTGTTATCTTTATAAAAACAATAATAGATTCAGATTTACTTACAAAAGAAGCATTAACTAGATTTATAAAAGTTGGTAGAAAGATAGCTATAAAGATGAGACCTTGTTTAATATAAGGGGTTGTTGAATGTTGGAAAAAAGTTCCTCCATAAGAAGCAAATGCTGTAGCATATAGAGATATAGTAACTAAATAGCTTAGCCATAACATCAAATTGACACTACCTGAAAATAGATTTTTCTTAAAAGCATTATCTATAAATACAACAGTTCCTCCACGATTTTGATAGTGTACAGATAATTTTGCATAGGAGTAAGATGTTAAAATAGCTACTAACCCTGCTGTAAAAAATGCCACAAAAGTTGCTCCATGAGCTAACGATACAGCCTCTCCAAGTACAGCAAATATACCACCACCTACCATACCACCAATACCAATAGATATAGCGCCTATTAAACTAATAGTTCTATTATTCATAAAAAATCCTAATTTTAAAAGTGTAATTATATCTTATTATTTTAAGGTATAAGTATATAGCTTGAGATGGCTCTATTATATTTTATATTAAATCCTAGTTTATTTAGTTTTGAGATATAAACACGTAATGAGCCTTCACTTCTACTCTCTAGTGTATCATATATCAACTCTTTATTTAGTGGTTTCTCTTTATAATGTAGTAATAATTCTGATAATTTCAACTCATTTGGAGATAGTTTTATTTTTTGAGTATCTTTAAAAAGTTGACGGCTATTTATATGAAAATAGAAATCTTTATATATAAGAATATTATTTTTATGATTATATATTTTTCTATAATGATAATCTATTCGTATAGAAATATCTTCAATATAAAGAGGTTTAATAAGATAGTCATCTCCATAGAGAAAAGCTAACTTCATATGTTCAAGTAGATAATACTCATCAATAAATATAATAGGTGTCATATCACCAGAATTTCTAAGTGACTCTACAATATTTAGCGCACTAAAATGTATGATATATAAATCATATTTTTTTTCAAATGTTTTAGAGAGTATATCTTCTTCTGTCCACACAAAATCAATCTCATAGATTGAAAAGTGTGTTTTTACATAATATGAAAGAGTACTTTCAAAGATTAAGATTTTGAACATTAGATTGTTTTTTCATATTGGAAACTGTAATATTGTTTGGATCAAGTATTAATATATCTTTATAAATTTGATATAAATTTTTATTACTAGTTGCTTTATAAATTTTTGCTAACTCTTCAAGGTATCTAACTGATGTAGGGTATAAAACTAACATTTTTCTAACAACAAATAGTGCAGTATCATATTTTTTCTGGGCTATAAGTGCTTTTACAATATATAAATTTGCATAGTAATTATAGTAGTCTATCTTTAGTAACTGTTGTGATGCGCTCTCAACTTTTTTGTATGATTGTGTCTTAAGATAAATACGTATTATGCCTAAACGAGGAGCAATAGAATTTGGAGATATTATAGAAGCCTTTTGGTAATAATCTAAACTATCTTTATATCTTTTACTTTTAAAAAATAGCCAACCTAAACGTAAGTTAAGTGTATATCCATTTTTATATTGATTATAAAGTGGTACAAGTACTTTTATAGCTTCATCATAGTTACCAATTTGTTCATAGTTATAAGATTGATAATAATCTTTTTGAATCTCATTATCTTTTGATGTTTGACTAGCTACAAGCCAAATAGTTGTAGCTAGACATAGAGATATAAATCTTTTCATATTAGAAAGTATAACTCATTGAAGCAGATATTATATTGTTACGTCCTCTTGGCATAAGTTTAAGAGTTTTAGCATCATACTCTTTATAGAAATTTGAAGTATAATCAATACTAGCATCAAGTTTTTTAGAGAAATGATAACCTAATTTTGCTTGATATGAGCGACTATAAAGATCTTTAGTATTGTACACAGAGAAACCATTATCTTTTACACCACTTCTGAAATCACCACCAAGATAACTAAGAGTAAGATAAGCTTTATTTTCTATAAGTGTATCAGAAAATTCATATGAGACATAAGAAGTATCTTTATATGAATGAGAATATATGAAGTTTGTTTTAAATGTAAATACATTGCTCATTGATGAAGATATAGTCTCTCCATATGTTAAATATGGTGTAAATTGTGCTATATTTATAGTTTTAATCTCAGCAAGAGTTCTATCGTTATGCGCACTACCATAGTGAGAGTAGTATAGATCCAATCCATATGTTGTTTTACTTTTTGGTTTAAATGTATATCTAGAAACACCTAAAATACCAACTATACCATTTCCTAAATCTCTAAAGGCAGTTTTTTCATTATTGTTAATATAGTGAAAACCACTTTTTATCATATATGTAGGATAGTATTTACTATACATCATTGTAAGGTCATGTTGTTTTAGATTTGATATCTTAGGATCTTTATATTTTGTATCAAGATAGTTATATCCCAATTCAAATAGATATCCAAGATTACCTATACTTGTGTAAAATCCACCAAACTTTGAGCTATCTTTTAGTGATTTGTTTGATGAATTATCATAATTAATTGTACCATAATAAGGTAGTACTGTTTTCACATCTGCAGATGCAAGTGCTGAAATTGCAATCATACTTAAAATTAATTTTTTCATATTTTTTCTTTGTCCTTTTATTAATGAATGGTTAAATGTATACATACTTTATATACAAAACATAAAATCTTATCATAATTATTATTAATTAGAATTATCCCTCCTTGGTGTATTGTCCTCTAAAGATAATTTAAGCTCAATATTATTAAAAGAAATAGATGCAAATCCTTTATGTTTCGTACAAATGGTAGCTTCTCCATATTTTGATATTATTTTATCTTTATTAAACCTATATATAGAAGTTTCTTTGTAAATTTTTTTATTTATTGTAGCATATAGTTCTATGAGAGTCTTTTTAAAAGGTGTTTTAGTTATATTTGTAGGAAGATAATCCTCATAGATAACTTCTTGTGATGATATAAATGGAATACGTGGTGCAAGCATAAATAGAGTTTTTAGATAGCTATTTGTCCCATTATATTGATAAAAATAGAACTCTTTTAGGGTATTGTAAAAATATAGTCTATTTTTTGCTTCGTCAGTCAGATAAAATTTACCTGCTTCATCCATGGTTACCGTGAATGTTACCTCTTCTTTATACTTACCATCTTCATAAAGCTTATATATAAATTTATCATCAAGAATAAAAAGAAATCTTGATGCTATATTTTTATTTATAATAATTGCTGTTACATTTTCTTTTAGAGCAGGAGTTTGGTTATAATATAGTTTATCTTCAAGAATATATTCACTAAATAGAAAGTTTTGTGTAAACCCACCAATATAGCCTGTATATTGTACTTGAATATGAATATGAGGCTCTGGAGAGTAACCTGAATTACCACATTTAGCAATAACATTACCTTCTTGTATATAATCACCTATCTTATATATACATGAGTATTGCATTAAGTGGCTAATCTCTACATAAAATCCTAAATCACTTTTTATGATAATATAATTTCCCCAGTTATTTATATGATCAACTTCACCAATATAGTTATCTTTAAGGTCACTTCGAGTACTGATAATATATCCACTAACTGGTGCTATAACAGACTCTCCAAAAGCTCCATAATTCTCTAATGCTTTACCATCTGAATTATATGTTTTACCATCAGGATATCTTTTTACAAAATCATAAGCATATCTATACTCACCTTTATGCGTCCATTCTCCATTAAAAGCTTGATATACAGACCATGTACCAGAATAAGGTAATGCAATTTTTGTTGGTATCTCTCCAAAACGAAATATCTTACTAAGGTAATTTGATAAAGACTCTTCTGGCGTAGATTTTATCTCTATATTAAACTCTTTGTAGTAGATTATGGAAAGAATAAAAATAAAAGAGATAACAGTAATATTGAATGGAAGGGTAAAAACAGGTATGCTAAAATAGTTAAAGAACATAACAATAGCATCTGTCAATACAACGCTTATAGCTATAGCTATGAGTGCTATAAAAAAGTTTTTTATAGTAGGAAGTAGAAATATACCACAAAGTGCAATAGAAACAAGTATGTAGTTAAATGCGTAAGGGTCACGTAGTGCTTGAAAATATGAGTCTATTAAGAGGCTATGAACTGCAACACCAAAGTAGAATCCTATAAGAGCCATTATAAATATAATTCTAGAAAAATACAATATCAATAGTGCAATGGCAATTCCTGCAATATTGTTTGGTAGAAAAAATATCTCTCCAAGAGATTTAAAAAAACCACTAATGATTAGTGGTAATGATATATCATACATTGTAGCATTATTTATAAGCGTAGAAAGAAGCCCTGAGTATTGAAGGGAAGCTAGATATGCAAATATTGTTACAATTGAAAAAGGTAGAGACAATATAGGTATTTTATAGACACTAAAAAGACGATTGAACATAAATGATAGCATAAATGTAAATGAGGATAAAATACCAATTAGTAATATACTAATAAACGAAGGTGTAAATATGTATCCAATTCCCATACCAACAAGTAGGGAATTATATATATAAAACCCCTGTGCAAGATAAGACTCTTTAAATTGTATAAATTCAGCAAATAAAATAGTGAAACCCACTGCTGCAAGACCACTTAATGCAACAGATGGATTTATAAATGTAATTAGCAATAATAAAATACCAACAATTTTGTTATCAAGAAATAACAGTGCTGAATATGGTTTTATAGCACTAAAAAAAATCGTTTTTATATTATTCATAATAACTATTTTATACCTCTTTATAGTTAACCGTATCAAGATCATCAATCTCTTTAATAACTCTTGATTTACCCTCTTTATCTATAAGGACAGCTGCTGGTCTATATCTAATAAACTGCATAGCTTGTGTATAGTTATAAGCACCTACTGGAGAGAGAGTTAAAATAGTTCCTCTATCTAGTGCAGGTAACATAATATTTTCTTCAATAATATCAATATTCATACATAAAGGTCCATTGAGCATAGATGGTTCATTTTCTCCATCATATCTTTTATCTAGTTCAATATTGAAGTTATACCATGTTGAGGTATATAGTAGATTTACTCCAGCATTAAGAATGTATCCTTTTTTCCCATCAGGAAATCTTTTATATCCATGTACAGATGTTAGTAAATAACCTGCTTCGTCAATCAAGGCTCTACCAGTTTCAAGATATAGTTTTGGTAATTTATCACTTTTATTCATCTCATAGATAGCATTTGTTATAGCCTCAGCATAATCATCAGCTGTAGGAATAGTTACATCTGGTGATTGATATACTCCTTTAAGATGTGATTTACTAGCAAATCCACCACCAAGGTCAATATAATCAATAATAGATCCAAAATCATTTTCAACACGTTCTTTAAGTTGCATAATTTTTATAGTAGCCATTTTGTATGCATTTGCATCAAGCATAAAAGTACCAATGTGAGAATGGATACCATTAAGTTCAAGTTTTCCACCATCATACATACGTTTTACTGCTTCATAAGCCTCTTCATTTTCAAAGTTAAATCCAAAACGTGACCATTGAGGATATATGCCTGTATCCATATTGACTCTAATAGCTACTTTTATTTTTGTACCAAGTTCATCAGCAATTTTTTCAAGATCATTTAATTCAAAAAGATTATCTACATGAATTTTTGCTCCCTCTTGAACAGCAATTTTTAAATCTTTATATGGTTTATATGGTCCATTAAATATAATATCTTTACCTTCTATACCTAATGCTCTTGCTTTTTGGTATTCAAATTCACTTACTACTTCTGCAATAGAGCCAAGATTATGAAATACTTTACAAATTTCATTAAGATAGTTTGTTTTATAGCTCCAACCAAATTGTACATCTGGATATCTTGAGCTAAATGCATTGTATAGGTTATGGTAAAGCTCTTCTATTTTAGTCTGAGAAAATACAAATAGAGGACTTCCATACTGCTCAACTAGGTCAGAAACTTTTACACCATCTATTTCTGAACGTATTTTTTGTGTTTTGAGAGGACTTCCATATTTAGATGCCATTGCAAATTCAACTTTGTTTATTGTTGGTTTAAGATAGGTTTGTTTGCTCATTTTAAAGTTCCTTTGTTGATAGTAATTTTATAAGATCTGTAAAGTCGGTAACTAGTTCACCAGTGTACCGAACATATAGCTTGTTTTGAGGATATTCAAGTTGTGCAGGTGTATCAATCCCTTGCATTATATCTACTACAATTTTAGGTAGGTTTATGCCAATCTCTGTAGCAAAATAGACCCATGCAGGGAAGCGTGGATTTATCTCAATAAGATAAATATCACCATTCGCAGACATAATACACTCAAGCTCAAATGGTCCTTTCCATTTTGTGTTAGATACAAAATCTTTTGCTATATTCATTAGCTTATCATTCTGTATAGTAACTCCTGTCCATATCTTACCAATATCAGTAGTAGTAAGTTTTTTTATGGCAACAGCACCTTTAAGTTCACCTTTTCCATCAGCGACACCTATAAGGTTTAGCTCTTCACCAGAAACAACCTCTTGAACTAGTACAGGAAATCCCCATTCATTAGATATTTTATAGAAATTATCAATAGCACTATCAAGATTGTATGACATATATGCTTTATAGTAATTCCCTTTAACCATTAAAGGAAATCCTAAATCTTTACTACACTCCATTAACTCATCAATACTTGATATTTCAAATGTTTTTGGGTGATTTATATTGAGTGTTTTTGAAAGTGTATCAAGTTTATTTTTATTTCTTAGTTCAAAATTTTCTAAAGATGGAAGACAAAGAGAGATGTCAAGTTCATTTTCTAACTCTTCTTGATATTTTATGTAAAGAGGTAGTTCTGCATCAAGATTTGGAATAATGGCATCTATATTAGATTTCTCTTTAATATCTATAAGTCTATCTTTTAACTCTTGAATACCAAGTGATGGGTATGGCATCAAGTATGTTTTTTCGCAAAGTCCCATAAAGTTACCAGGTTCATTTGCATCATAAGAGAGACCAATAAGCGTATGTTCATCTTGTAAGCTTTTAATAACGGGGATCCCTGGAGCTGGATTGTCTGTATTGTTAAGTCCACTAATAGCAATATTCATACTAGAGTAACCCGTAGATTTTTACTTTTGATATAAAATCGCTAACATCAATAAAAAGTTCTTCTTTACTTACATCATATTTTTCAGTAAGCTCGTTTATGATATCTTCTTTACTTTTATGATGTCTTATAGCTATAAGAATCTCTTTTGCAATATCATTTACTTGATAACTATTTCCTACAACTGGGTTGAATGCAACATTATTTTCATCAAGTACAAGTTGATCTATTGGTCTCATATTTTTCTCCTGTTTTGGTTTCAAACATATTGTATAATCTTGTTGTTAATAAAATGTTAATATTAAATTACTATTTTCAAATTACCAGCAGGTTGGATAGTAAGTGAACTCTCTTTTATTGTTACTATATCTCCATCTAACTCTATAAGATTATAATCATTTTCTAAATCTACAGTAAACTCTTTTGTAATTTTACCTCTAAAAGAACCAAACTTAGAGATGTAAGATGTAGGAGTAAATATAAAAAATCTTTTAGAACTCATAAGCATAAATGGTGTCATAATAAAGTGTATTGGTAGAAGAAAGAGTAGGGCTAAGATATATTTAGATATACCATTTTTTAGCAGACCAAAACGTAGAGTCTCAGATAAAAATATATGTTGTAAATCACCCATATTTCCTGCTGAAAATAGAAATATATCATTATTTATGGAGTAATATTTTTGTATATTTGTTTTTATAGTTTTACCATTAGAAAGATTTTCTAAGATAGTCTTGAGTGATTGTGTATGGTGTAGTTTAGCTATAACATTAAATGAACCAGTAGGATTTAAAATAATTGGAATATTGCTATTGATGTTATGTAATATTTTTATAACTCTTCTAATAGTCCCATCACCACCATTTATAATTATATAGCTATAATCTTCTATATTTGAAAGAGTTGCTAATTTGCTAAAAGTTATATTTTCAATAGATAGTTTATTGTGTTTAATGTTACGATTTATACTTAATATCTTCATTATAGTCCCAATTTGAATAAATTAGTTATAATTATAGCTATGAAAATTAAAAATGAAGATGATTTAGATAATTATATTATCTGTCACAAATGTTTCACTTTACATAAAATAATACCTATAAAAGATGGTTATATGGCATCTTGTAACGAGTGTGGGGCTATGTTGTATAGATATGATACTAAACTTGTCGATAAGAGTTTGGCTTTAAGTATATCAGGGCTTATATTTTTTATATTGGCAAACTTTTTTCCGATAGTTAAGATAGAGATATTGGGACATGATCAATTTATAACTATTTCTAAGACTATATTTACACTTATAGATAGTGGATTTTATATTGTAGGTATATTATGTATGTTTCTTATCTTTATATTTCCACTTATGATTCTTATAATAGATATTATATTATTTACACTTTTAAAATTAAGGCGTTCAAAGAAATTTACTAAAACTCTATTGGTACTATTGGCACATATTTTACCTTGGAGTATGCCAGATATATTTCTTATTTCTATATTGGTAGCACTTGTAAAACTTATAGGCTATGTTCAAATAGATATGGGAATGGCATTTTATGCACTTATTATATTTGTATTGATAGATATATATATAGTAAAAAAGGTAAAAATATCTGAGTTGTGGATACTTAGAGAAAATATGATTCTAAAGAGGTCTAAAAATTGATAGATGTAGAAGAGAATAGATTGATACCTTGCCCTATATGTAATGCCGTAAATATTGATAGAGGCAATAAAAATATATGTCGTCGTTGCGGTAGTGCTATATATCAGCATAAAAATTTTATAACAGAAAAATCATGGGCATATCTTATAACAGCTATTATCGCATATATCCCTGCAAATTTATATCCTATGTTGATTACCAATAAATTTGGAACACATCAAAGTAGTACTATACTAGGTGGAGTTGTACATTTATGGGAAAATGGTTCTTATCCTATTGCTATGGTAATATTTTTTGCATCTATAGTAGTACCACTTCTTAAGTTTTTTATCTTGTTTTATCTTTTAATTAGTGTAAAATACCCTTTTGGAAAAGATAAAAAGGTTGATAAGCATAAACTCTATTATATTACAGAAGTTATAGGACCGTGGTCAATGATTGATGTCTTTGTTGTAGCTATTTTAACAGCATTAATACATTTATCAAACATATCTATTGTTGCAGGTACAGCTGCTACAGCTTTTGCTATATCAGTATTTTTTACACTTTTATCAGCACATGCTTTTGATGAAACACTCATAAGAGAAAATATTAAGGATAGTAAATAGATGTCAGTAAATAGACCAAAGATAGAGAAAACGACAAAGTTCAACATATTTAGCTCTATTTGGATAGTACCATTTATAGCATTGGCGATTGCTAGTTGGCTTGCTTATCAATATTTTGATAACTTAGGTCCAGAGATAGATATAGTCTTTCCTAAAAATGAGGGACTTGTAGCTGGGCAGAGTGTTTTAAAATATAAAAATGTACCAGTAGGTAAAGTAACAAAGATAAATATAGATGAGAAGTCAAATGATGTTGTTGTAAAAGTAAGAGTAAACTCAAAAGAGTTTATCCCATATGTTACAGAAAAAGCACGTTTTTGGATAGTCAAACCAGAAGTTGGATTTAGTGGTATATCAGGACTTGATACATTGATATCTGGTACATATATAAATGTATATTCTAAGTCTGGTGGTAAGAGTTTTAAGAGTAAATATGTAGGGTATGAACAACCATATCAAGATACAAGTAAAGGTAAATTTTTTCATCTAAGATCAGAAGATGGTAAAAATATATCCATAGGTATGCCAGTATATTTTAAAAATATAAAAGTTGGTAAAATAGCATATAAATATCTCTCTTTAGATAATAAACATATAGATATCATTATCTTTATAAATAATGAATATGCAGATTATATACAAGAGAGTACACAATTTTGGATAAAGAGTATGATGAGTGTTGATTTTACTCATGGTAAGTTAGATGTTGATATTGCACCATTAAATTTCTTAATAAGAGGTGGAATAGTATTTTCATCATCATCTATAGATAAAGATAAAAAGTTATCAAATAAACATATATTTACTTTATATAAAAATAAAACTTTAGCACAAAGTCATACTGTAGATTTTGCTAATAAAAATGGTAAACAATTTATGATACATACTAAAAAATCTGTCTCAGGATTAAGTAATGGTTCTGTTGTACGATTTGATGGTTTTGATATTGGTAAAGTATTAAAAATCAAGTTGTTATATGATAAAGTTACTCATAGTATGAGTGGAGATGTACTTATATCTATAAATTTAACTATATTTAAAGATATGAATAACTCTGGAAAAGAGAATTTTTATAAAGCTGTAGAAGATGGTTTAAGAGCTAAAATATCAGGACTTAGCCCTATAGGTAATATCCAATATATAGATTTAATATTTGAGCATAATGATACTAATGCTACTATTGTGAAAATAGGAAAATACAATTATATACCTACAGTTTCTAAAAGCTCTTTAGGTATTGTAGATTCAGTAAAACAGATACTAAATAAGATAAACAATCTACCATTAAATAAGTTGGTAGCTTCTGTCAAGAATTTAGTTGATGATAGTAAAAAACCAGTAAAAGATGCAGATACTCTTTTAATTGCTTTAAAACATAGTGTAGATAATATAAATAAAATGACAAATCGTAAATCATTTAAAGTTGTGCCAGATGAGTTAAATAAAGCACTGCGTGAGATGACAAGAACTCTTAGGACTACAAAAAAAGTTGTAAAAGGGTATGATAGTAACTCTCTTATAAAAGAGCAACTCTCTCAAACATTAAGAGTATTGACTAAAACATCTAAAGAGATGGAGAGATTTTTACGTATGTTAAATAGAAAACCTAATTCACTTATATTTGGAGATAATTAATGATGTTTATAAAGATTTTTTTACTTTTTGTATCTCTTTTTGGATTGGTTGGATGTGTTGGTGGTACAAATAACTACTATATATTATCTGTACCATCACAGCCAAATATGACGTATCATATCAATAATAAAGTTATAGGAATTGAGAATGTAACAGTTCCTGCCTATTTATATAAAAGAGAGATAGCTATAGCCAACTCTTCAAATAGTATTACATTACTATCCTCGGCAAAATGGGGCGAAGATTTAGATGTAGGGCTTACCAATAGAGTTATAAATTATCTACGTAAAAAATTTAATAACCCTGATATATATATGTATCCTTGGGATATAGATAATCAGCCAAATATAAAGATATCTATACATATTAGTAGATTTATAGCTCAAGGAGATTATGTATATTTAGATGTTTCATATAGTATAGAAAATCTAAAATCAAAAAAACGAATATCTCATCTATTCTCAATAAAGGTTGCTACAAAAAAAGATATAACAGATATAGTAGATGCTATGAATCGTGCATTTAGTAAATTTGAAGATAATCTAGCTGTAGATTTGAGAAAGTTTTAAATAATATATGAAATATTGGTGTCCCCACGTGGACTCGAACCACGAGCTAGACCTTAGGAGGGTCCTGCTTTATCCAGTTAAGCGATGAGGACAAGATAATAAAAATCTAATTATACATAATTTATGTTATAATCTTAGCATATAAAGATTCATCGGTCGGATCTATTTGCTATTGTTCTATACAATACTCTACAAAGCCTAAGACCGAAATACTAAATAGGTCATACTAGGAATATCATGAAATTTACAGAACTTGGACTAAATGAGTCTCTACTTAAAGCTATAAACGATGTGGGATATACCACTCCAACACCTATACAGGCAAAAGCTATACCTGTAGTAATAGATGGTAGAGATGTACTTGCAGCTGCACAGACAGGTACAGGAAAAACAGCTGGTTTTACATTGCCTCTACTTGAACGTCTTTCTAAGACAAATCCTCAGATGAAAAAGAGACAGATACGCGTACTTGTACTTACTCCAACACGTGAACTTGCAGCTCAAGTTGCAGAATCTATTAAAACTTATGGTAAATATATATCTTGTAGTTCTACTGTTATCTTTGGTGGAGTTGGTATCAATCCACAGTTAGCAACTATTCGTAAGGGGGTAGATATAGTCATAGCAACTCCAGGAAGATTGCTTGATATATCTAGTCAAGGTGGGATTGATTTTTCAGCTTTAGAGTGTTTGGTGCTTGATGAAGCAGATAGAATGTTAGATATGGGTTTTATACATGACATTAAGAAGCTTATGGCACTTATGCCAAAAAAACGTCAAACTCTTCTTTTTTCTGCAACATTTTCTACAGAGATAAAGCAACTTGCATCAGGATTGTTAAATGATCCTGTACTTATAGAGGTAGCAAGAGAAAATTCAACTTCCAAACAGATAACGCAAAAGGTATATCCTGTAGATAAGAGTCGCAAACGAGAACTTCTTGCACAACTCATTAAAACTAATAATTGGGAGCAGGTACTTGTCTTTACTCGCACAAAACATGGTGCCAATCGTCTTTGTAAACAGTTAGAGGAGTATTCAGGCATAAAATCATCTGCTATTCATGGAAATAAATCTCAAGGAGCTAGAACTAAAGCACTTGCAGACTTTAAAGCAGGAGATATACGTGTATTGGTAGCTACTGATATTGCAGCACGTGGTATTGACATAGAGCAACTTCCTCATGTGGTAAACTTTGAACTTCCAAATGTTCCAGAAGATTATGTACATCGTATAGGAAGAACTGGTAGAGCAGGTATGAAAGGTGAAGCAGTATCTTTAGTATGTATAGATGAGCTTGAACTTCTAAATGCTATAGAGAAGTTTACAAATTCTAAGATACCTAAGGTAGATATAGAAGCTTTTAGACCAGACCCTAGCATAAAAGCAGAACCCATACAAAATAGAAGAGGAGGGGGTAGAGCCTCTTCTAAAACTTCAGGTAATAATAGAAAAAAAAGAAAACCAAATAGTGATAAAGCAGAAGAGAATAAGAGCTCAAATAGCAGAAAAAAGAGAGTTAAAAATCCTAATGCTGAGATAATAGGTACTAATCTACAAGCTAAACTTGATAGATTGGATAAAAAAGAAAATAGAAGGAAAAAATAATGAAAAAAGTATTTAAATTTACAGATATGAAAAAAAATGAAGATAGAGTAGTTGAGGCTATTAAAAATGAGATTCGGAAGTATGCAAAACGTGAGAAAAAGAAAACTCTTTCAGATAGAGCAACTATGTATTGGGATTTTGATTGTAGAATAGGTACTACTATAGATAATGCAAAAGAGTTAGTATTTGAAGAACTTATAAAAGAAATTGATAAAGTAAAAGCTACTGGTGCTACAGAAGTATATATAGAAATTTTAGCTAAAGAGGTTAGAAAACCACTTAAAGAAGAGATAGTTGTAGATTAACCATAGTATCACCATTTGGTGATACTATGGGTTTATTGTTAAAAGTTAAAGTTTACGGCTATACTTAGAGCTGATTGAGAGTGTTTAGTTGAGATTCCTCTACCTCTAACACCACTGTTGTCAAATGAGTTTTTAGCTTCTGGAGAATAGACATATGCGAAATCAAAAGAAGTTTTTTTACTTATCTTATATGTTCCACCAATTGTATAGTGTGATTTTACAATAGCTGGGAATCCAAGTAAATTTAGTGTATTGATTGCTGCACCTTTTTGAGTAGTACCATTTTGATTTACTATAGGACTTTTAGCATAGTTGTAACCAATACGAGTTGACCATAATTCAGTAGAGTATTGGTAACCTAAAGAGATGACATCTTGATCTTTCCAACCAAAATCTTTGTAGCCTTTAGCATTTGAGTATTTAATCTTTTTATAATCTAATGCAAAAGTACTTCCACCCAAAGCATAAGATAAACCCAATCCAATTTCAGCAGGAGTTGATAATTTACTTCCTAAATTTAAACCAAATGCACGACCTGCATCAGGAATTTGATTTTTATAGTCCATATCAATTTTTGATTTATAAACAGCACCAATTGTAAATTTAGATACCTTATAGGCAACACCTACGTTATATCCAAATTTTAAATCTTGGGCAACACCATTGCCATGTGTTCCACGACCATCAACAAAATTAATATCCAAAGCACCATACTGTAGTAATGGTGTCACAGCAAATGAAAAATTATCTACTTTATAAGCTATTGGAATACCAAATTGCATAAGTTGTAGGTTAGTAACCATTTTATATTGTGATGCAAAATATCTATAGTCTACACCCATACCAGCAGTTCCCCACATACCAACACCTATAAAAAGATTATCATTTACTTTAGTTGTGGTAGCAACCATTGGTACAACACTTAAGTCTGCATCACTTTTATGATATCCATCACCTGTATTATTGGAAACATCTGGCATAAAAAAAGTACCACCAAATGAAATTTCATTATTTTCAACAGAAGTAATAAGAGCAGGATTCAGTAAAGCTGACTCAGCACCATGATTCATTCCGATACCAGTTCCTCCCATACTAAGTGCTTTAGCACCAGTACCTATCATAACTGAACCATTGGTTGCAAATGCAGAAGTTGTACCTAAAGCCAATCCAACTATTATACTCAATTTAATTGTTTTTTTCATATTTTCTCCTTTAAATATATAAAATACTTATAATTATTAATTATATATAACTTGTTTTAAATAAAACTTAAATAATAATAAAAAATTAATTATATTAATTTATGGCTAGGAAATATTCTTGACATAAATATACTCTTTAACTATAATAAACAAAAATAAAAAGGATTAAAAATTAGAAAGATATTGTTAATCACAGCTTTTATATTACTATCAGGAATGGCATATGCTAGAAGTTTATACTCTCCGTCTAAGGGTATTATATGCGATAGAAAAGATAAATTATGTGTTGACTCTTCAGGTATTTCGCTTAGATTTACTAAGATTTATCTTGGTTCAAGAGCTGCAAAAAAACTTAAAAAGAATATAGATAGATATGATATGGATTTAAAAGAATGGACTTTTTCAAATGGTGTTAGTTGTAATATATATAAAAGGATTTGTAAAAAAAGTAAATGGAGAGATAGAACTGATTTTCATTGGACAAAAATACTTTTTGGTAGACTCCCACATAGAAGTCATACTAACAGAAAAGCACCATTAGCTTTTTCTAAAGCTTGTAAAAATTATCTTGGAGATAAATTTCCATATTTTCCAAATACGGCATTTTCTGTTAGTAGAGGATACTATTTAGATGGTGTAGTTCATGTACCAGTTAATTTTAATTGGAATGAAGCACGAGTAGATGAAAAAGGTGAATGTATTGTAAAAAATGGTATTGTAAAAAGATATAAAACTTTATATTAATCTTCATATAATGTAAGGATATATTCTTCATTTATAGTTAAATAATTTTATTTATAATAAATTCTTATATATTATTTTTTTAAGGCATATATTTGATACTATGGATATAATTTAAATATTTTTTATGTTTAAAGGTGAAATAATAATGAAAAAAATTGTATATTCATTAATTACAATAACGACTTTAGCCTATACTTCAGAGTTTGAGTATGGAAGAGGAACATTCAATATGTCTGGAGGATTTCTTGGTTTAACCAATAAAATATCTACAGATATTAATACTTTTAGTCTTGCAGAACATCATGCCAATATAGATGGAACAAATATTTTTTATAGTTATGATTTTACATGGATGGATTCTAAGACTCTAAAACAAGCACAGCATATTTACAATAATATGACTACTGTTGCTAATGATTTTAATCCTATTCCTCTAAGTACTTTTAATCCTACACCTCTAACTACTTTTGAAATACCTAGTATGGATTATAGAGTTAAAGGAATGGATGCAAATATTAGACTAGGATATGATGTTCTTCATAAAGGAGAGAATAATTTCTTAGGTTTGGGTATGTTATTAGGAATTTCTATGCCTTGGATAGATAGTTCAAGTTCTGCATCACCTTCAGCAGATACTATAAAATTTATATTGGATAATCAATATTTATTTAAAACTGCTAGAGATTTTTTTCAAAAGACTAGAACAGATATATTGACTTATAAGATAGGTCCTTCTGTAAATTTTCAAAAAACTTTTATTAGTGATAAAGTTTCACTATATGGAACTGCAAGTTGGGCATATCAAACAGGTTATGTTAAAAATCATTATGTTGATTCTAAATTTAGTGTGAATGGTTTATTTAAGGAGCTTAATTTAGGTATTAGATATACTCCATTTTCAGAAGATTTTAAATTGGGTTGGTTAACCATTAGTTCCAATATTTATGCTACATTAGGATATAAATATTCCAAATGGGATGTAGATAATATGACTATAAATACTTCAGGAGCTAAGATGAGTTCTGAAATATTAGATCCATTAAAAACTAAATTTGGTTTTGATAGTTCAGTAGGTTATATGGGAATAGGATATTCTTTCTAATAAAATCTTATTTATGTAGAGAAAAATTTCCCTACATAAAGTTATTTAGTTCTGCTGTGACTTTTGTTATTTTATTATTTGCATCTTCTAGTGCTTGTCTGTTTTCAGCTATGATTGCTTCAGGAGCATTTGCTACAAATCTTTCATTGTTTAGCATTCCATTTAGTTTAGCTATCTCTTTTTCAAGTTTCTCTTTTTGGCGTGTAAGCTTTGTGATGATAGGGGTCATATCTATCTCACCAGTTGGTAGGTAAACCTCTAGGTTATCTGATACATCAGTAATACTATCTGCTACTTTAGCATCTACAAACTCTATCTGTACTACTTTTGCAAGTTTTTCTATGAATGGTTTTGCCATCTCTGTATCTATACTTGAGGTATCATCTAATTTGATGTATGCTTTGTCTATCTTAGAATTACCCATATCTATGACTACTTTTGCACGACGTAAAGATGTGATAGACTCTTCAATGATGGCAAACATATTTTCTGCTTCTTCATCTTTTGTTATGTTTTTAGGAAAGTTTGTTACCATTAGTGACTCTCCTTTTTCAAGTGTAGTTCCACTAAGTTTATGATAAAGATAGTCAGATATAAATGGCATAAATGGAGAGACCATCTTGAGTGTCTCTTTAAAAATTGCTCCAAGTTCTACTACACTATCTTTGTCAGCTTTTGAGTACTCAATACCCCAGTCACAAAACTCATTCCAGACGAAGTTATAGAGTGCTTTAGCACCATCAGAGAAGTTGTATGTATCTAAACTCTCTCTTACATCTTCAACTGCTTTTGCCAAACGACTTTGCATATAGCGTCCAAGTGGTGTAACGACCTCAATATCTGCCAAATCTTTAAATGTTGTATGGTTTAGTTGTAGATAATTTGTTGCATTATAGAGTTTATTTGTAAAGTTTCTAAACTGCTCTAAGTTCTTTGCTCCAAGTTTAATATCACGACCTTGTACTGCAAGGTAAGCTAAAGTAAATCTGATAATATCAGCCGAATGCTCCTCTACCATATTGAGAGGGTCTATAACATTACCTTTGGATTTTGACATCTTAGCTCCATGTTCATCACGTACAAGAGCATGCATATAGATATCTTTAAATGGTAGTTTACCAGTAAAGTGTTCACCCATCATCATCATACGCGCTACCCAGAAGAACATAATGTCAAATCCAGTTATAAGTAGTGAGTTGGGGTAAAAATCTTGCATATCTGTATCGTTATATGTTTGAGACATCTTGCCATTGTTTCCCCAGCCAAGTGGAGACATGGCCCATAAAGCAGATGAGAACCAAGTATCAAGTACATCAGGGTCTTGTGTCATATTTTTAGAGCCACATTTAGGACAAGCTTCTGGCTCATCAGCTTTGTCAGCCCATTGATGATTACACTCATCACAAGTAAATACAGGTATGCGATGTCCCCACCATAGTTGACGAGAGATACACCAAGGTCTAAGTTCGTCCATCCATGCTGTGTAGGAGTTTATCCAGTGAGCAGGGTGGAAGTTGTTGTGTTTTTTAGTCTCTTTTATTGAGTTTCGGGCAATCTCTTCACTTAAAAACCATTGTGTAGAGATAAACGGCTCTACGATGTTTTTACAACGGTAACAGTGTCCTACTTGATGAACGTGATCTTCTATCTTTACAATATGTCCAGCATTTTCAAGTGCTTTGACAATGATAGGACGTGCCTCAAGACGCTCTAATCCTGCAAACTCTCCACAGTAGTCATTGAGTATCCCTTTTTCATCAAATACTTTTATCAGCTCAAGATTATGTCTTTGTCCTACAGCGTAGTCATTTTGGTCATGAGCAGGTGTGACTTTTACTACACCTGTACCAAAATCCATATCTACATGCTCATCAGTAATGACTTTGATTGTTCTATCGGTAAGTGGAAGAAGCACCTCTTTACCTACTATATCTCTATAACGCTCATCATCTGGGTGAACCATTATAGCAGTATCTCCAAAGTATGTTTCTGGTCTAGTTGTTGCTACTTCAAGCTCTCCACTACCATCTGCAAATTTGTATAGCATATGGTAAAATTTACCATTTACCTCTTCATGCTCTACCTCTATATCGCTCAATGCACCATCATGTGTACACCAGTTTACCATATAGGTATTTTGGGTAATTTGTCCCTCATTGTATAGCGATACAAAAGCCTCTTTTACAGCCTCTTTAAGACCTTCATCCATAGTAAAACGCTCACGTTTCCAAGCAGGAGTAACACCTAGTTTACGCATCTGATGAACTATGTTTCCACCACTTGTCTCTTTTTGTAGCCATGCACGTTCTAAAAACTTCTTGCGTCCTACCTCTTCTTTTGTAGTTCCCTCAGCCAAGAGTTGCTTCTCTACTATGTTTTGAGTAGCAATACCTGCATGATCAGTTCCTGGTTGCCAAAGTGTTTTAAATCCGTCCATACGCTTATAACGGGTTATGATATCTTGCAATGTAAATGTAAGGGCATGACCAATATGTAGGCTTCCTGTAACATTTGGTGGAGGCATCATAATAGAAAATGTTTTACCATCTTCTTGTATATTTTTATTTCCATCTATCTCAAAATATCCACGCTCTTCACATATTTTATAATAGTTGTCTTCTACCTCTTTAGGGTTGTAACCAGTTTTTTTCTCTACAGTTTCGCTCATAATAGTTCCTATATGCTTTATATAATTATCGCGATTATAGCGTAATGGTGCTTTTTTATCTCTGTTTTATGCTATTTTAATAATTAAATATAAGTGGTATTAGCAAAGAAATATGATATAATATGATGATTTTATTACAATCAATACTACTAAAATCAAGTGGTCAATTCCCTTCAAAAGATATAGTCTAGGTAGGGTATAGTTGACTTTAAATACTTGTTTGAAAATAGTCAGTTGAATTATAGAACAAGAATCCACCTCATTTATGGGATGGAGTATCAAATTAAGATAGGATATTTGATGGGATTAAAACCTTTAATGATAAAAGATGAAGTTCATAGTAAAAATAATATGACTTCTATCTGGATTAAAAATGAAGTTTTAGAGTATGAAAAAGAACTTAAAAACCTCCAAATAGAATTACTAAAAATGCAAAATCACATTAAAGCTACTGGACAAAAAGTACTGATGATTTTTGAAGGACGTGATGCTGCAGGGAAAGGTGGTACTATTAAACGTATTACTGAACATCTAAATCCTAGAGGGGCTAGAGTAGTTGCTCTTGATAAACCAAGTGATATTGAAAAGTCACAATGGTACTTTCAAAGATATAGTCAACATCTTCCTTCTGCTGGAGAAATAGTACTTTTTGATAGAAGTTGGTATAATCGAGCAGGAGTAGAACCTGTGATGAATTTTTGTTCACAAGAAGAACATAAAGAATTTTTACATGAAGTACCAGAATTTGAAAAGATGCTTATAAATTCAAATATCAAAATTTTTAAATTTTATTTTTCTGTTTCAAAAAATGAACAAAAAAAACGTTTTAATAAACGTAGAACAGATCCTCTAAAACAGTATAAACTTTCTTCTGTCGATGAAAAGTCACAAGGACTTTGGGATAAATATACTATAGCAAAATATTCTATGCTTTTAGCTTCTCATACAGATTATGCACCTTGGACTATTATACGTTCAGACAATAAGAAAAAAGCTCGTTTAAATTGTATAAAACATATTTTAGCTTCTTATGAATATCCTAATAAAATAGAAGATAAAAATCTAAAAATTGATAAACAAATATGTATTTTGGCACAAGATGAGATTAAAACTATGGAAACAGAAATGACTTTAAGAAAAAATAGTTAATTATTAAGGAAATAAATGAAATTATTATTTGGGATTATTTTGATTAGCTCTATGGCATTAGCTAATATTGTGTTACCACAAAGTTTTAAATCTAGATTTAAACAGATAGTTACAAATACACACAATGGTGTTATTGTTTATAGTGGTAAGGTATATTTTTCAGATAATAAGTATTTCAAATGGAGTTACTTAAAACCTACAAAAAAAGAAGTATGCACCAATAGTAAAGAACTTCTTGTTATAGATCATGATTTGGAGCAGGTATCAGAATATCGTATAAATAATGGTTTAAATATTTCAAAAGTTTTAAATAGTGCAAAACATTATAAAGATAGTATATATACAGCTGTATATGATGGTAAAATATATACTATACAATTAGATAGTAAAAATAGGTTACAAAGTATCGCATATTTTGATGAGCTTGATAACAAAGTACAGATACTTTTTATGAAAATGAAGTATAAAAATAGTAAGTTATCAACTAAACAAATGGAGTGTATATATCCTAAAAATTATGATATTATAAGAGGTTAGATATGGATGAGCTAATCACAAAGATAGAGGGTGATTCTATGTTTATGCTTATGGCTCTTATATCCGTAGTTGTATTACTTATTATTGTACTTATTATTATAGTATCTGCTATGATAGTGAAGAATTATAAAAATAGATGTTGGAATTTAACTGTAGATAATAAAGATAAATTAAAAGAGATATTGATACTTGATAGTGAACTTCAAAGATATAAGATAGAAGATATAGAAAATAAGAAAAAATTACTAGATTTTGTTGAGATAAAAACAAAATTACATAATATACAAAATGATTTTTCTAATTTAAAAAAAAATTTTTCTTCTTTAGAAGATGAGTTAACTAGAGTTAAAGATAAACTAAAAATTAGTGAAAATATATATGCAAATCTATTGGAAGAGTATGAAATCTTAAAAGAAGAATACTTTACAAAGATTGAAGAGAATAAAAAATATCGTACTGATAATTCAAGGCTTCTTATGAAGCTTAAGAATATTATTTGAAATACAACCATATAAAAAGGAGAGATAGATGAAAAATATTAAGATATACCACAATCCAAAATGTAGTAAATCAAGGGCTACTTTAGCCCTTTTACAAGAGAGAGAAGTAGAAATAGAGGTGATAAAATATTTGGATACTCCACCAAGTAGACAAGAGCTTATAGAGATACTTGATATGTTGGGACTTAGTGCTAGAGGGCTTATGCGTACTAAAGAGGATATATATAAAGAGTTGGGCATAAAAGATATTAGTGATGAAGATATGTTGATAAATCTTATGATAGCTAATCCTAAGCTTATAGAGCGTCCAATTGTTGTAAAAGACGGAAAAGCTACTATAGGTCGTCCTATAGAAAATATAATAAAATTATTGGGGTAAATTTGTATGTTTAGATTATGGAAATTAATATTTATATCAATATTTTTATTTATTATAAATGGTTGTGGTGGTAATGGTTCAAACTCCTCTATAGAGAATATAGAGCAAGAGAATAAAGCATTAAAAAGCATATCATTTTATGCTTGGAATGGTGTATCAAATTATAAAAAAGCTTTTAATCATATTAAGAACTATAATAAGGTAACGGTATATCTTAATCCTGTAGATCATGGAAAGAGTGATAAATTTATCTCAAATTCAGAGATTCTTAATAAAAATGGTGCAGATGTATGGTCTTTAATATCTGGAGATCCTAGTTTAGCTTATATTGAAAAACAAGTCGATATTATTGACGATTATAATCAAAATCATATTAAAGATATAAAAGGTATATCATTTGATCTTGAACCATGGACAAAATTTACTGATCAAAATAGTTCTGACAATAGAGATGATTGGCAAGATTATCTTGATTTCTTAAAAGATTCAAGAGATATTTTACATAGCCATGGACTAAAACTATCTGTATCTATACCATTTTGGTTAAATTTTATTACAGAAGCATTTCCAAATGGTAGAAATCTAAACTATGAAGTTGTTGATATAGCTGACGAGACCATTGTTATGGATTATACTATATTTCATGATAGATTTTATAAGTTTGCACAAAATACACTAGAATATGCAGATGACAAAGATGATAAAAGTGTTAAAATAGCTTTAGAAATGGGGGATACAGATGAAGATAATGTATCGTTTTACAATAATCCAAAAGCGATAAAACCATTTTTAACTACTGATATACCAAATAGATCATTCGATGGATATGTTATACATACATTAGATCCATTTAGTGAATCGAATATAACAATTGTAGCACCATAAATATGGTTTCACTCTCTTATGAGAGTGGAATTTCAGTACATTTCGATAGAATCACATTAATTATAATGATATAAATATACAAGGATAAAACTTGCTTAGTACAGTAAATTTAACACAACGTTACGGAAAAAGAGTTCTTTTTGATAAGATAAATATGACTATGGATGTAGGTAAACGCTATGGTTTAATTGGTGCAAATGGTGCAGGTAAATCTACATTTATGAAGATACTTGCAGGTGAGTTAGAGCCAAGTGATGGTGAAGTACAACTTCAACCGGGACTTAAACTAGGTATGCTTAGTCAAAACCAGTATGCTTTTGAAGATTTTACTCTTAGCGATGCAGTACTTTATGGAAATAAAAAACTATATGATGCACAAAAAGAGAAAGAGAAACTCTATATGGAAGGGGATTTTGAGTCTGATGAAGTAAATAATCGTCTAGGTGAACTAGAGATGATATGTGCAGATGAAGACCCAACTTATGAGTCTGATGTAAAGATAGAAAAACTACTTCAATCACTTGGATTTGCAGTAGAACAACATAGTGAGCTTATGAGTTCACTTACTGGTGGAGATAAATTTAAGATATTACTTGCTCAGGTACTATTTTTAAAGCCAGATGTATTATTGCTCGATGAGCCTACAAATAACTTGGATATGGAGACCATATCATGGTTAGAAAATGAGTTAAAACGTCATGATGGTACACTTATGGTTATCTCTCATGATAGACACTTTTTAAATGGTGTAGTAACACACATACTTGATCTTGATTTTCAAAATATTCGTGAATTTACAGGAAATTATGATGAGTGGTATATAGCTGCAAATCTTTTAGCTAAACAAGCTGAAACAGATAGAAGTAAAGCACTTAAAGAGAAAGAAGAGTTAGAGAGTTTTATTAAGCGATTTTCGGCAAATGCTTCAAAAGCAAAACAAGCAACTTCACGTCAGAAACAGTTAGATAAGCTTGATGTACAAGCGATTAAACTTTCTAGTAGACGTGATCCATCTATTATGTTTAAGCCTCACCGTGATATAGGAAATGAAATACTTGATGCAGAGAATCTTTCAAAATCCTATGATGGTGAAACAGTATTTGAAAATATTAGTTTTAAGGTCAATAGTGGTGATAAAATAGCACTTATTGGTGGTAATGGTGTAGGTAAGACAACACTACTTAAGATACTTATGGAAGAGATAGAACCAGATAATGGAACTATGAAATGGGGTCAGACTATTACATATAGTTACTTTCCTCAAAATACTACTGATTTAGTAACAGGAGATGAAGAGTTACCTCAATGGATACAAGGTTTTGATGTTAAGTGGCATATAGATGATATACGTAAAACTTTAGGTCGTATGTTATTTTCTGGTGAAGAGCAAAAGAAAAAGATAGATGCTTGTTCTGGAGGAGAAAAACATCGTGTTATGTTAAGTAAAATGATGATGGACTCTGCCAATTTCTTAGTAATGGACGAACCAGACAATCACCTTGACCTTGAAGCTATTGTAGCTTTAGGTGAAGCATTACATAACTATAGAGGTGGAGTTATTTGTGTATCTCACGATAGAGAACTCATAGACGCATTTGCAAATAGAATTATTAAGATAAATGAAGATGGAACTATTATAGATTTTGAAGGTAATTATGAAAGTTTTGTAGAGAAATATGAAAAATAATCTCTCTTAATAAGCACCATATTATGGTGCTTATATTTAGTTTATATTTGTAAAGACTGTTTGTACGTCTTCATCTTCCTCTAGTTTATCTATGAGAGTATCTAACTCTTCCATATGCTCATCACTTAATTCAATAGGTGTATTGGCTATATACTCAAGAGTAGATTTCTTAGGCTCTATACCTCTCTCTTCAAAAGCTTTACTAAGCTCTCCAAAAGATTTAAATTCTCCATATATTCTTAATATTGGTAAATCATCACCATTTTCTTGAGGTTCTACATCCTCTTCTATCTCTTCTAATCCATAGTCTATAAGCTCAAGCTCAAGCTCTTCTATGTCCATATTGTCTTTTTTATCTATGATAAAAACTGCTTTATGTGTAAACATAAAATTAAGTGACCCAGAAGTAAGCATCTCTGCACCATTACGTACAAGTATAGCTTTTACATTGGCAACAGTTCTTGTATTGTTATCTGTAGCACACTCAATAATCATCTGAACACCATGAGATGCTTTTACATCATAAGTAATCTCTTTTATATCTGCTAAATCTTTTGCTGCTGCTCTTTTGATGGCTGCATCTATGTTATCTTTAGGCATATTTTGTGCTTTTGCATTCAAAATAGCAGTACGAAGTTTAGGGTTCATATCTGGATCTTGACCACCTTCTTTTGCTGCCATAGTTATGATTTTACCTAGTTTTGGAAAGACTCTTGACATTGTCCCCCATCTTTTCATTTTTGCTGCTTTACGGTACTCAAACGCTCTACCCATAAAAAATCCTTCATTAAAATATGACGATATTATACTCCTAAGTCACTTTAATTATTGAACTTATCATTTATAGTTGTTATAATATAAAAAATTTAAAGGATAACAATGAGATTAGAAGAACTTCAACAAACCATACGAGAAGAGATGGGTGTATTGGTCTATTTTTCGGGTGAAAATTGCAATGTGTGTCATGCACTTAGACCTAAGTTTAAAGATGTATTTGATAGAGAATTTCCTGAGATTAAGCAGATATATTTAGATGCTCATAGCAATCCTGAAATATCTGCTAATTATTCAGTATTTTCTGTACCTACTATGATAGTCTTTATGGACGGACGTGAGTTTGCTCGTGAAGGTAGAAATGTTAGTTTGCATCAACTTACTCAGAAGTTAAAACGTCCTTATGATATGATGACCTCCTAATGCTTTTAATATCATTATGTTAAAATAAGCAAAATTAATTCAAATGGTAAATAATGGCATCAAAAGAGATAAAATATCAAAATAGTACATTTAAATTAGCTTATGAAATAGTAAATCCAACTAAAGAGAAGATTTTAATTATTCTTCATGGTTGGGGTAGTAATAAAGAGATTATGAAACAGGCATTTGCTTCAACACTCTTGGAGTATAGACATATCTATCTTGATATGCCTGGATTTGGTAAATCTACTAACGATATGGTGCTTACAACTGATGATTATGCCAATATAGTAAAGATCTTTTTAGAGAGTTTAAATGTAGTTCCCATTATAGCTATGGGACACTCTTTTGGTGGTAAGGTAGCAACGCTACTAAATGCTCCTTGTTTAGTACTTCTCTCTAGTGCAGGAGTAGTAACACAAAAACCGTGGTCTATTAAGCTCAAGATTGCTACAGTAAAGTTTTTAAAACCACTTGGTATGAGATTTATACGAGATATGTTTAAGAGTAAAGATGTAGAGAATATGAGTCATGAGATGTATGAGACATTTAAAAATGTAGTAGATGAAGATTTTGAAGACTCTTTTGCTAAATCTAACTCTAAAGCTCTCTGTTTCTGGGGTAAAGAAGATACAGCTACCCCTCTTTATACGGGAGAAAAGATAGCTAAACTCATCTCAAATTCTGAATTTTACCCATTAGATGGAGATCACTTTTTCTTTTTATATCATAAAGAATTTATAGCTCAAACCATTATAAAACAATGCAAGGAAATCAACTAATGTTACAGATATTAAACTTCATAGCTTACCCACTTTTTATTTTAGCGATGGGATACTATTTTATTACAAATTTGCAGTGGTATAGCTATAAGCTAACTCGTGTAGTATTTCATCATACTAAAACATGGTGGCACTTTGTATATTTTTTAGTACCATTTTCACTCTATATGCTCGTAAATAGTGTTAGTAGCTATGGTTTTGTTGTTGTATCTATCTATCTTGTAGCTCTTTATAGTTGGTACAGAGGGTTAGATAAACCACTTGTATTTACAGGACGAGTAAAACGCTTTTTTATAGCAATGATACTTTTTGCTATATTTATATCGGTTAGCTTTAAAAACTTTGCTGTTGTTATACCTATATTTTTAGCATTTGGTATCTCTGTTTTTATAGAAAAGATGCTTTTTAATGGATTTAAAGTTAAGGCACAAAACAAGATAGAGTCTATGAAAGATTTAAAAGTAGTTGGAGTTACAGCAAGTTATGGAAAAACTAGCATTAAGAACTATGTGGAACATCTACTAAAAGCCAAATACAAAACCTATGCTACACCACGATCTGTCAATACCCTTGGTGGCGTAATGATAGATATAAACAATGAACTAAGTGAAGATACTGAAGTGTATGTAGTTGAGATGGGTGCAAGAGGTGAGGGTGATATAGCAGAGATAACCACTTTTGTAAATCCTCACTATGTAGTAGTAGGTAAGATTGGTCCTGCACACATAGAGTACTTCAAAACTATGGAAAATATACGCAATACAAAAATGGAGATATTAAAAACCAATAGACTTGAACAAGCGTATATTCATGAGAGTGCTATGGTTAAACCAGAAACTAATGTACATACTTTTGGAGAGAAAGCCAACTTAGATATACGCTCAAATGTACCAGCTCCAGAGTTTGTTATAGAAGATATTGAAGCAACACTTGAGAGTACAAGTTTTACTCTAAATGGTGTACGTTACTCAGCTACTATTTTAGGTGCATTCAATGCTATGAACCTATCTGCTTCAGTACTTATAGCTAAAGAGTTTGGATTGAGTGATGAAGAGATACAAAAACAACTCTCTACACTAAAACCAGTTGAACATAGACTTCAACGCATAGATGCAGGTGGTAAAGTAATTCTTGATGATTCATTTAATGGAAATATAGATGGTATGATGGCATCGTTTGATTTGGCAACAACTTATGATGGTAGAAAAGTTGTTATCACCCCTGGACTTGTAGAGGTAGATGATGAACTAAATATAGAAGTAGCTAAGCGTGCCAATGAAGTCTTTGATATAGTAGTAGTTACTGGTGATTTAAACTATGCTATATTTAAAGAGTATGTAGATGCCAACAAATTAGTAAAACTGGCAACAAAAGCTCAGATGGAGGAGATGCTGGTGGAGCAAACAAGAGCAGGAGATTTGATACTCTTTGCAAATGATGCACCTAGTTTCGTATAGTTAATAATTATAATATCTACTTCATACCATTTTAGTTGATATAAATATAAATGAAATTAATATTAATATATTTTTTAATATTTTCTACACTTAATGCTAATGAGATAAAACTTACACAAAAAGAAGCCAACTTCATATCTAAAAAAGTGTGGCAAAATGAGGGTGCTGGTAAAGATAGATATCTTATATGGTGGAATAAAGGTGAAGATTTTGCTAGTTTGGGCATAGGACATTTTATCTGGTTTCATAAAGGAGAAAGAGAACCTTTTAGAGAGATATTTCCAATGTTACTATTATTTATGCAAGATAGAGGTGTAGCTTTACCAAAAGGTATAACTCCTAAGAGTGCTTGTCCATGGCAGAGTAGAGAGATGTTTTTTAGAGCTAAAAGAGCTAAGAAAAAAGAGTATCTAAAGCTTTTTAGATTTTTAAAGAGAACAAAAAGTTATCAAGCTATGTTTATGGTTAAAAGGGTTAGTGAGGCTTTACCTAAAATATTGGCTACGCTTAAAAGTAGTAGTAAGAAAGAGATTATCAAAAGACGTTTTGAAAAAATGCTTTATGGTAAAGATAGAACTATAGATAAAAGAGGTATTTATATACTTTTGGATTATATAAACTTTAAAGGAGAGGGGATACTTAAAAGTGAACGATATAATGCTAAAGGGTGGGGACTTTTGCAGGTACTAGAAGAGTTTAATGAGTCAAATCCCAATAAATATAGAGCATTTTCTATCTCAGCTAAAGCAATACTTCATAGACGTATAAAAAATTCCCCTCCAATACGCCATGAGAAGAGATGGCTTAAAGGTTGGATAGCTAGGGTAGATAGATATTGAGTTGTTAATCTTGATACTTTTTATGTATCTTTAAAAAGCTATCTATATTATCTAACATAAGTTCCGTTAGTTTAGGGTCAAACTGTTGTGCTTTTTTCTCTTTAAAGTATGAGATAACATCTTCAATACTCCAAGAGTCTTTATATACTCTTTTTGATAAAAGTGCATCAAAAACATCAGCAATGGCAACAATCCGTGCATAAATTGAAATCTCTTCAGCTTTTATACCTCTAGGATAGCCTTCACCATTATAATATTCGTGATGTTCATATGCTATATCAGCAGAAGTTTTAAGAAGAGAAAGAGATGAATCTTTTAAAATCTCATAACCTTTTGTTGTATGGGTTTTCATAATCTCAAACTCATCATAAGTTAGTTTTGCAGGTTTGAGTAAGATACTATCAGGTATAGCTATTTTACCAAGGTCATGCATAGTTGATGATATAGCAAGTTCTTCACACTCTTTTTTATCTAATCCATAGAGTTCTCCAAGTAGGCTTGAGTAGTTGGCAACTCTTCTAACGTGATTACCTGTCTCTTTACTTCTTGACTCCACAGCTTCACCTACACGATATATAAGTTCAGCTTGAGTTTTACGTATCTGCTCATTTAAGAGATATAGATTTGTAATATCATTACGGATAGCAATATACTCTACTAACTCCCCATTTTTATTATATATAGGAGAGATAGTAGCCTGTACCCAGTAGCTTGAACCATTTTTATTTCTATTTTCAAATTCTCCATACCAACGTTCACCTCTTTTTATGGTACTCCAAAGATTTTTAAATAGTGATTTAGGAGTTTTTTGTTGTCTTAGAATATTGTGAGATTTTCCTATTAGTTCATCTATTGAATATCCTGAGATCTTACAAAAAGCATCATTTGCGTAGGTGATTACCCCTGATGCATTGGTTTTAGATACTATAGTACTTGAATCAATAGTATCTTTATATTGTTGTAGTAAAATATTGTTCTCTTCAAGTTTTTGATCTGTTTTGTATATAGTATATAAGAGATACAAAGTTAAAAATACTATAGTTATCCAAAATATAGAATGGATTATAATATTATTTATATCTGATTTGTATAGATTTTTATTTTTTTCTACAGTTTTTTTAAAAAACTCTTTAGCTATAGAATTTATATTTTTAATATTGCTAGTTGATAAATCATACCATTGCAATGAAGTAAGTTGTATCTTTTTATTGTCTATAATCTTATCTATCAATACGTTTATTTTTAAGTTATAACTTTTATTATTAATATGATTAATAATTTTTAAGTGCTTGATACTATCGAGTAATTTTATATAATTAGTATTAAATTCTATAAGAATTTTTAATTTGCCAATAGCTACTAAATCACTTTTATGATTATATCTTTTTTCTAATATTGACCCTATTTTCGCTCTTAACTCACCATAATACTCTTGGATAAGGTTTAGTTTTTGATAGATAATAAGATTATCTTTAATATATGAATTATCTGTATTAACAATTAGATTTTCATTTTTATCAAGAAGCTGTTTTATAAGATTTGTATATATTGCAAATATATTTACATTTTTTTCTCTAATATAATTTAATTTTTCTTTAAAAGAACTACTATTTTTTTTATCTTGAAGTAGCATATCTATTTTTAAATATTGTTTCATTAAAAGTTTTTGAAAATTATCTTTTTTATCTGTATGATAAATAACACTCAATCCTCTCTCTTCTTGTAGTAGCGTTATAAGTTTTTCTATATAAGATGAATTATTGAATTTATTATCTAAAATTTTTCTAGTGTTTATTTTCTTAAAATAAGGATTTATATCAGAATATATAGCAAATATAAAAGATATAGATAGTATGAGATATAAAATATATCTATAGTTTTTTAATAACATTTTTTCCCTAATGGTTATGGTTTAGTTGTTTTATATCATAAAATTTATTAGAAATAAATGATTTATGGGGGGGTAGTATCAAGAAATTTGTTACAATATATAAAATATATTTGAATTGAGGTTATTATGGGATTTGGAAGTAAAAATGAGATGGTATCTTTTTTGGAACTTGGAATTGATGATAGGATTTTAAAGGCTCTTGAAGATAGATGTTATAAATTTGCTACTTCTATACAAAAGGAGTTAATACCTGCTATGTTTAGTGGTGCTGATATAATGGCAGGAGCGCAAACTGGTACAGGTAAGACAGCAGGTTTTACCATACCTATACTTCAAGAACTCTCTAAAAATTTTGTAGATGGGCGACACTATCTTAAAGCAGTTATCATAGTACCAACTCGTGAGTTGGCTAAACAAGTAGCAGAGTCTGTAGAAGCTTATGGTAAATATCTGCCACTTAAGAGTATGGTACTTTATGGTGGAGCAAATCTTACTTCTCAGGCAAATAGACTAAAAAGTGGAGTAGATATTGTAGTGGCTACTTCAGGACGACTTTTAGAGCATATAAATCAAAAAAATATAAATCTAGAATCTGTAGATTATCTGGTACTTGATGAAGCAGACACTATCTTGGATATGGGCTTTTTGTATGAAGTTAGCAAGATTATATCGCATCTTCCACAGCGTCGTCAAAATGTACTTATATCAGCAACACTCTCTGGTTCGGTAAAGCGTTTAGCTCAACAGATATTGACTAAACCAAAACTTATAGAAGTAGATTCTATGGGTACAACAGCTAGTTTAGTTGATCAGGTAGTTTATCCAGTGGAAAAAGATAAAAAATTGGAACTTCTTTCATACATTATTGGATCTCGTAATTATAGACAAGTTTTAGTATTTGCTAGAAAAAAAGAGGTAGCAGATGATGTTACAAAGGAGTTAAATCTATCTGGACTTAAAACATTGGTTATACATGGAGGAAGAAGTTCAGGAGAGAGAAGTAGAGCTTTAGATGGATTTAAAAGTGGTAATATTCGTGTACTTGTAGCCACAGATATAGCTGCAAGAGGGTTGGACATACCAAATTTAGAAGTGGTTATAAATTATGATATTCCTCATGTTACAAATGACTACATACATCGCATAGGACGTACAGGAAGAGCTGGGTCTAATGGTTTGGCTATCACCCTTATATCTCCTAATGAAATGGTAGCATTAAAAGATGTAGAGAGAGTTATGGGTAAGGCTATAAAAAAGGTTATGTTAGATGACTATGCACCAAAGTTAGAGTTGAAGCAAAAGGGTGCAAGACAAACTACTAAAGAGTATAAAAAAGCAGATGGTGCGTTTGGTAAAAAGAGAAAAAAATCTACAACATTTTCAAAAACAAAGAAGCGTAAAACTACAAAGCGTGATGGATTTAAAGTTTTTGATGCTAAAAAAGAGAAAGAGAATAAAAGAAAAGATAATAGAAAAAGTAGAAAATAGTTTTTGATATTTCAAGCAGAAATAAAGTCAAATAAAGTGATAATAAATAATTATATGAAATATATTTGGATCTATTTATGAAAAAGTTTTTAGTTTTTAGTCTATTGTTTGGAGTTTTTTTCTTTACTGGTTGTTCTCAGAAAAGATATGATTTATCTAATCCATCACGCAATAAAGCAACAATGAGACCTTATAAAGTTTTAGGTAAAAGATATAGACCTACTTATGTCTCTGTTGGAGATGTTATGAAAGGTACATCTTCTTGGTATGGTCCAAATTTCCATGGTAAATATACAAGTAATGGTGAAGTATATAATATGTATGCAAAGACAGCTGCTCATAAAACTTGGCCTATGAATACCATGGTAAGAGTAACAAACCTTCAAAATGGAAAGAGTACAATAGTTCGCATAAATGATAGAGGTCCTTTTGTTAGAGGTCGTATTATAGACTGTTCATATACTGCTGGTAAAGAGCTTGGATTAGACAAGATGGGTATAGCTAGAGTATCTCTTGAAATTGTTGGCTTTTCAGGTAAGGTTGAGTCCTCAGCAAGAATAAAAAGAGATATAAAAGAAAATAAAATTAAACGTATTCATCTCTCAAATTTTGGTATCCAAGTTGGAGCATTTAGAAGATATGAAGGGGCTAAACATATTAGAGATACTTATGCAAATAGATATGAAAATCATAAAACCATTATAAAACGTTTTATTGTTGATGATGAGCCACTATATCGTATATGGTTAATGGGATTTAGTTCAGAAGAAGAGGCAGATGACTTTAAAAATAGTCACAATCTATATGGTGCATTTACAGTACGAAACTAAAATTAGGAAAAAGAATGATAGAAGTAGATAGAGTAACAAGAGAGACTCAAATAAATGTAAAGTTAAATCTTTATGGTACAGGTAGAGCCAATATCAATACAGGTGTTGGATTTTATGATCATATGCTTGAGGCTTTTACTAAGCATTCACATATGGATATGGAAGTAACATGTAATGGCGATACTCATATAGATGATCATCATACGGTTGAAGATGTAGCCATAGTTATAGGTGAAGCACTTAAAAAAGCTATATATCCAGTAGAAAATATTGAGCGTTTTGGTAATGCTACTGTTGTTATGGATGAAGCTAGTGTAACTTGTGATATTGACCTATCCAATAGAGCATATCTTGTTTTTGAATTACCTATAGAAGGGAAGGTTGGTACTTTTGATGTTGAACTTGTAGAGGAGTTTTTTAAAGCATTTACATTCAATTTACCTTTAACTTTACATTTAGTATATAATCGTGGTAGAAATAAGCACCATATTATAGAAGCATCATTTAAAGCTTTAGCTGTTGCATTAAGAAGAGCAGTATCTAAAAATGATAATGCAGGAATACCAAGTACAAAAGGTGTACTATGAGCATAGAACTAATAGTCCTTGATGTTGATGGTACAATGACAGATGGGCGTATAACATATAGTGAAAATGGTGATGAGGTAAAATCTTTTAATGTTAAAGATGGTTTAGCTATAGCCTCTTGGAGAAAACTAGGTAAACAAGTAGCTATCATAACAGGAAGAAGCTCTAAAATAGTTGCAAAACGAGCAAAAGAGCTTCATATAGAGCATTTTTATCAAGGTGTTGAGAATAAAAAAGAGGTACTTGAAAATCTTCTTGAGAAGTTAGATTTAGATATGAGTATGGTAGCAGCTATAGGAGATGATTTAAATGATTTACAAATGCTTAAATCTGTTCAAATATCTTTTGTTCCAAGAAATGCTAGTATTTATGTAGAAAATATAGCCAATGTAGTGTTAGATAAAAAAGGTGGAGATGGTGCTGTTAGAGAGATGATAGAAGAACTTATAGTAAAAGAGGGACTAGAGTCTAAATATCTGGAGTTATGGGATTGAGATTAGAGTGGTTGCTTTTACTAATAACAGTTTTAATCATACTTGTATCATTTAATGTAAAATTAGAAAATGGTAATAGCAAGATAAGTGATTTTTCAAAAGAGATTGAGTTTACAAATACAACTCTTACTCAAGTAGATACAAAACATCTATTGGGTCAAGCATATACTACTTATGGGGTAAGAGATAAATACGGAGTACTTAATATGCGTAATATTAAATATCATAATGATAATATAAAATATTTATATGCTAAAAGTGCTAAGTATATAAAAGATTTTATATATCTTGATAATGATGTTTTTATGAAAGATAATCAGGGAACAGAGTATAAGACTCAACATGCTTATTATAATCAAAAAAATCAGATTTTGTATATAACATCACCTTTTATACTTTCAAGAGATAAAAATATTTTTAAAGGTAAAACATTAGTGTATAATACATCTTTAAGAGATATATCTGCTAAAAAAATAGATGGTATTTTTTATACCCCTAAAAAATGATATAATCATAAATTATAATAAGGAGCTATATTGAATTTATTTAAAATAATTTTAACTTTTTTGCTTTTGGGTCATATAGGATATGCTCAAAAGGTAGAAGTTACATCAGATTCAATGAAGGCTGTAAATTTAGAGAAAAAGGTCTATTTTATAGGTAATGCCAAGATAAAAAATGATAAGAATTGGTTACATTCCAATAAAATCATAGTATATTTTAATGATAATAACAGAACCAATAAATATGAAGCAATTGGTAGAGTAACTTTTGAGTTTAGAGATTCAAGACATTATTATAAAGGTCATGCTCATAAAGTGACATATTATCCTTTAAAATCATTATATATCTTAAAAGGTAAAGCTGTAGTAAATGATGTTAAAAATAAACGTTATTTAAAAGGTGAAGAGATTGTTTTAGATCTTTTAAAAGGTAATGCAAAGATTAATGGTTCACATAAGAGACCTGTAAAATTTATTTTTGATATGGAGAGTAAAAAATGAGTACACCACGTATAGTAGAAGCAAACTTTATAAAATCAGCACAAAGTATAGCAGATTCGCTTCCTGAAGATATGAGTGAAGTAGTATTTTTAGGGCGTTCAAATGTTGGTAAAAGTTCAACATTAAATGGTTTGACACAAAGAAAAAATTTAGCCAAATCATCTGCTACTCCAGGGAAAACACAGCTAATAAACTTTTTTGAGACTAGATATCTATACAATGAAGAGAGCTACCCTGTACGTTTTGTAGATCTCCCTGGTTTTGGATATGCAAAAGTTTCAAAATCTTTAAAAGAGGTATGGCAGAAGAACTTAGTTGAGTTTATTCAGCATCGTGTATCTATACGTCTATTTATTCATCTTAGAGATGCAAGACACCCTCATGCAAAGATAGATGATGATGTTGAAGCGTATATCTCTGAGTTTATCCGTCCTGATCAAAAATATTTGACAGTTTTTACAAAGATAGATAAGCTAAATCAAAAAGAGAGAAGTAAGCTAAAACGTGAATTTCCTGAATCTATTACTATTTCAAATTTAAAGAAGAATGGGCATAGTAGAGTGCATCAAAATATTTTACAGACTATATTTGGTGTAGAATACAATTCAAATAGTAAACAAGAAGATGCATAATGATAACTTTAGTTAAAGCAACTTTAGCAGATATTTCTGCTATGCAGAAGTTAGTAGAAGATGAAGTTCAAAATGGTGTTATACTTAATCGTAATGAAGATGAGGTAGCAACAAATATACGCTCTTATGTCTTAGCTAAAGATAGAGAGAAACTGGTTGGATATACAGCACTTCATATACACTCAAAACGTTTAGCTGAGATACGAAGTCTTATTGTTCATAAAGATTATCGTGGAGAGAATATAGGTAAAAAGATGGTTGAGTTTACACTTCAGGAGGCTAAAACTTTAGGAGTTGAAGAAGATGTTTTAGTTTTAACTTATTCTCCTAAATTTTTTGAAAAGTTAAAATTTAAAGAGATAGATAAAGAGTTAATACCAGAGCATAAGATATGGGCAGATTGTATAAAGTGTATCCATTTCCCTGTATGTAATGAGATAGCTCTTATTTATAAAGTTCAAAGATAATATATATAAATATGTCTTTTGGAATATATAAAAAACATAGTATAATCTATTATATAATAATATTATCATTTATAATATTTTATCCAATGTTAATTTCAATATATGTATTTTTACCACTTTTAATAGGATTGGTATTATATATATTCGTAGATGCTCTTGAAAAAAATAGTTGGGTAAATATGTTATTGGCTACAATATATATGATTAATTTAGAAGTAAATCTAAATTTACCTATTTTTTTAATGCTGATAATAGCTTTACTTTTTTATCTTATTATCTTCCCATATTTACGTCAATTTGGTGAGTGTATATTATGCAAAGCTATTTTAGGTGTAATATTATTGGATTTTATATATTTTAGTTCTATTTTATTATTTGATTTTATTTTTGAGACTCAGAGTATAGTATTTGATAAAATACTTATATATTCTTTAATTGTAGATATATTAATGGTGATGATTATATGAGATACAAGTTTATAATTTTTATTTTTATAGCATTTTGGGTATTGATGTTAACACGTCTCTATCATATAAGTATAAAATCAAATTTTTATTATAAAGCATTAGCTAAAGCAAATATTGAAAGAAAAGAGTTTTTAAAACCTATACGTGGAGAGATAACCGATAGAAATGGTAAATTGTTAGCTATGAATCAGATAGGATTTTCACTATCTATAGCTCCGAATTTAAATAATAAACATAATAGACTTAATAATGCTATATCTGTACTTATAGATACTTTTCCTGATTTAAATAGAACAGTAATGCTAAAAGTTTATAAAAAGCATAATTCACCATATAATCATAAATATATAAAAGTTGTAGATTTTATACACTATTCAGATATGATGGGTAAGTATCCGAAACTTAGCTTATCTAAAGATATAAAAATTGAAGCAGAGACAAAGCGTTATTATCCTTATGGACGTTATGGTGCACATATTGTAGGATATACAGGTAAATCAAACAAAAAAGAGAATAAAAAAGATATAGTTGTTAATGAGGTTGGGAAAACAGGGAAAAGTGGTATAGAACGCTATTACAATAAAGTATTGGAGGGTGACTTAGGTTATGTTCTAAATAAAGTAACAGCAACCAATCAAGCTATAGAAGTATTAGATAAAAAAGATCCTAAAGATAATAGAAATATATCACTCAATATAGATATTGATTTACAAAAGATGATTTATAAAAGTTTTGGAAAATATACTGGGGTAGCTATTGTTATGAAAACTAATGGTGAGATCCTTGCTGCTGTATCTTATCCTTCATATGATCCAAATATGTTTGTTGGAGGTATCAGTTTTAAAAATTGGAAAGCTCTTCAAGATGATATACATCATCCATTTACAAATAAATTTATACATGGTACATATCCTCCAGGTTCAAGTATTAAAATGGCTATGGCATTGGCTTTTTCTAAAGCTAAACCATCAGTTTTAGATACAGATGAGAAATGTAATGGATATATTACTATAGGACATAGTAAACATAAATTTAGATGTTGGGATCGTTGGGGGCATGGTATCGTTTCCTTGAGACGTGCTATACGTGAGTCGTGTGATGTATATTTTTATAAGAAGAGTTTAAAAGTAGGTATAGATGCTATGGCTAAAAATCTTCGCTCTTTTGGTTTAGGTGTAAAAACAGGGGTAGATTTACCACGAGAATATTCAGGTATTATACCAGATAAAGAGTGGAAAATGAGACGATATAAACAGCCATGGTATAAAGGAGAAACTGTTATAGCTGCAATAGGGCAGGGGTATGATCTTGTTACACCTTTGCAGATAGCTCGTTATACAAGTATGGTGGCTACATCATCCCTACCTACTCCTCATATGGCTAGAGTGGTAGATGGAAAAGTTATAAAACCTGAGATAAAACAAATGTCATTCAATAAAATCCATTTAAGTGAGATAAGACTAGGTATGTATGATGTATGTAATACTAAAAGTGGTACAGCATTTAAAACAATGAAAAATTTACCTATTGTTGTAGCAGGTAAAACAGGAACATCTCAAGTAACATCTATCCCACAGGCTACAAAGAAACGTCTAAAAGAGTCAGAATTGTCATATCTAAGACGTTCTCACGCTTGGCTTACAACATATGCTCCATATAGCAATCCAAAAATAGTTGTCACTATGTTAGTAGAGCATGGAGGGCATGGAGGAAGTACAGTAGGACCTATAGTTGCAAATATATATAAATGGCTATATAAACATGGTTATTTTAAATAGTATTATTTTTCATTGCTACCATATGAGTTTTCATAGTATTGAACCCTCTATAATCTTTAGCTAAATATTTTGAGATTTCAATTATCTTCAATTTATCTCCAAAATACTCTTCTAACTCACCATCTTTAAGTCTAAATGTGGGATTTGAAGGTTTACGCTCATTAGCTTCATCATCTAAAAAAGTCTCTATTATTAAGATACCATTTGGTTTAAGTGCTTTTATCATTTGAGGAAATAGTTTACGTTCAAGGAAGTATGTACATACTATGATATCGTAGCTATTTGAGGCTAATATATAGTTATCAAAATCAACCTCTAAAGGATTTATCTTATCTACATCTTTAAGTTGTTCTATAGCAACTGATGATATATCTAAAGCATCTACTTCAAATCCAAGTGAAGCTAAATATCTACTATGTCTACCATTACCACAAGCTATATCCAAAGCTTTTTTACCATCATTAAAAGACGCATATTTTTTTATAAGCTCTATAGGCTCTTGTGGCATCATATTTTTAGAGTGTTTCTCATTCCAACGTATTTTATCTTCTATAGCCATAGTTATTTAACCTCTTTTTTAATTTATTATTTTTTTAATAGCCTCAGAGCAGATAGTCAATCCAAAAGCACCAGTAACTCCTACAAATGAGCCTTTATCTTTACATCTATCTTCTTCTGGGGAGAATACTACTGTAAAGTTTCTATCAAATCTTGCTTTTTTAAGCTCATTTCGTATCTTTCTTGCCAAGGCATCACCGTGTGTTTTCCATATGGAGGCTACCTCTATCTTGCTTGTATCATAACGCTTTGCTGAACCTACGGACATTATGAGCTTTTTATAACATTTTTTAGCCACTTCAAGTTTGACTTTTGTAGTATCTGCTGAGTCTATAACTATGTCATATGGTTCAAAATCAAAGCTATCTACCCACTTCATATCCATATGTTGCTCTATGGTTTTTATCTTGGGATAGAGTCTTTTTAGTACCTCTATCTTACTCTCTCCTACGGCATCTGAACCTATCTGTCTGTTACGATTTGTCTCATCAAATGTATCATAATCAATTATGGTAATGTCACTTACTCCACTACGGTATAGACACTCTAAAGCATAAGAACCTACACCACCTACACCCAATATAAGTATCTTGGCATTTTGAATTTTTTCAAACTTCTCTTTGCCAAAAAGATCTCTACATCTCTCAAATCTCAAAGCCACTCTCCTAAAGAGTCTATCTCATCATAAGATGTCATATCTAATTTTACTGGAGTTATAGATATATATCCATCATTAATAGCTTCAAAATCTGTAGTATGTCCTTTTGTATCTAGCCACCCTAAAGCTGGTAAACCTATCCAATAGTACTCTTTTCCTCTTGGATTGTAGTGTACTTCTGCATTGTGTACATATAGTCTATTTCCTGCTCGTGTAGCTTTAAAACCTTTACACTCATTCTTAGCTATGGGTGGTATATTTATATTTAAAAATTTACGCTCAGGAAGAGGAAAATTGCCTTCAAATATCTTCTTAACCAAAGATACTATACTCTCTTGAGCCAACTCATATCCAAATTCATCTATGCTTTTACCATGTTCAGCATATACTTGAGAGATAGCAATAGCAGGGATACCTTGTAAAACAGCTTCCATAGCAGCTGAAGCAGTACCAGAGTAGGTTATATCTTCACCCATATTTGAGCCGATATTGATACCAGAGATAACAATATCGGGTCGATTATCTTTTGTAAAGAGTTTATTTAGAGAAAGAAAGACACAATCAGAAGGAGTACCATCATCAAGTTTATAGAAATCTTTACTTAACTCTATAAAGCTAAGAGGACGAGTAAGTGTAAGTGAGTGTCCACATGCAGATTTCTCTGTACTTGGAGCTACTACAGTTACATGAGCAAAAGGTTTTAGAGCCTCTACTAGAGCTAAAAGTCCAGCAGATTCATATCCGTCATCATTTGTTATTAGTATTTTTTTCATAAAGAGATTACTTTTTCAATTAAAATTTGAAATGTATTATAACCTAAAGATAAATCTTTTGCTATAATACTTACAATAATAAACAAACAAGGATAAATCGTGCAAAAAGAGCCGATGTTAGAAGTGACATATAAAAAACTAAGTCAAGAGTTAGAGCAGTTAAAAACACATGAGAGAGGCATCATCGCAAAAGTAATAGATGAAGCTAGAGAGTTAGGCGATTTAAAAGAGAATGCTGAGTATCATGCAGCTAAAGATAAACAAGGACTTATGGAGGCTCGCATCGCTGAACTTACAGATATTGTAGGACGAGCGCAAGTTATAGACCCATCTAAACTAGCACATGAGCGTGTAAGTTTTGGTTCAACTGTAGTGATGACAGACCAAGATACAGATGAAGAGCTTAAGTACACCATAGTAGGTGGAACAGAGTCAAATCCATCAAAAGGACTTATCTCTTTTCAATCTCCTGTGGCTAAAGCCATTTTAGGTAAAGAGGATGGTGATGAAGTTAAGATAATACTCCCTAGTGGAAAACGTACATATGACATTGAAGAGGTGTTGTATGAAGAGATAGTATTAGGATAAAGCAGTTATGATAAAAGTAGGAGTAGTAGGTGCTAGTGGATATACAGGTTTAGAGCTTGTCAAGATGTTAATCTCTCATGGTGGATTTGAGTTAACATATTTGGCTACAACACAAGGAGATACAAGAGTAGAGGAGTTGCATCCATCTCTTGAAAATATCATCTCATTAAGTGTTGAAAAAGCAGATGTTGATGAGGTAGCTAAACGTTGTGAGCTTGTATTTTTGGCTCTACCTCATAAAGCCTCTATGGGATTTGCTAAAGATATTTTAGATAAAGGTATTAAAGTAGTTGATTTATCGGCAGATTATCGTTTAGAGCTTGATACTTATGAAGCAAACTACTGTCCTCACGAAGATAAAGGGCATTTAGATAATTCTGTATATGGACTTATTGAGTATTATAAAGAAGAGCTAAAGAGTACAAATTTAGTAGCTAGTCCAGGGTGTTATCCTACAGCAACTCTTTTGGGTATCTTGCCTTTTATTCCTTATCTTGATGAGAAGAGTCCTCTATTTATAGATGCAAAGTCAGGTTTGAGTGGTGCAGGTAAAAAACTTAGTGAAAATGCTCACTATGTTAATATGAATGATAATATCTTTGCATACAATCCACTAAAACACCGTCATGCACCTGAGATAGCTGAGAAGATAGAAAAATTATATAATGTTAAGATGAATGTTAACTTTGTACCTCACCTCATACCTGCTACTCGTGGTGAACTTGTATCTGTATATGGTGTACTTAAAGATGATATAGACCCATTATCAGTACTTAAAGAACACTATAAAGATGACCCATTTATACGCATAAGAGAAACTCCAGTTGATATAAAAAGTACTGCTGGTACTCACTTTTGTGACATCTTTGCAGCTAAAAATGGTAATGCCTTATTTGTAAGTTCAGCCATTGACAACCTTTTACGTGGTGCATCATCACAAGCTTTAGCAGCTGCCAATATTATGTGTGGGTATGATGAAGGTATGGGACTACCTGTTATCCCATATATGCCATAAAAAGGTATCTTTTTGTACTTAATTGTCCAAACTTTATTACCTCTTATGCTTATAATTGCATTGGGGTATATACTTAAAAAGACAATTGCTGATGATAGTTGGACAGATGTTCTAAATAAACTAGCAGTATATTTGCTCTTTCCTGCTCTTATATTTTCTGGTATGATGAAGGTAAAAGTAAATACTTTTAATGATTTTTCCTTTATCTATGTCAACTTTTTTTTACTCCTTTTTGTTATTGCTATACTATATTTTGGGCTTAAAAGATTAGGATTTTCAAAAAGTCTGGTCAATACATATGTTATTGTTGTATTTTTTGGAAATGTTGGATATTTGGGTTTTCCAATACTCTCTTCACTTATGCATGGATTTGAAGGGGTTGTAAGTATGCATATAGCTCTTTATACGTTTATACTATTTACCATTGGTATTGCTATATTGGAGTTCTCTGTTCATCAAAAGCTTAGTTTCTCCATAGCAACAGATGCACTTAAAAATCCTCTACTTATTTCTGTTTTGTTATCCATTTTTCTACTTGGTTTCAAGATAAAATTACCTTTTGAAATCTTAAAAACCATAGATATACTAGCAGGTGGAGCAACACCTATCATACTACTCTCTTTAGGGATTTTCTTAGCAAGAGAGTTTCCTAAAGATTTAGAATATCGTCATATAGCTGGGCTTGTTTTTTTAAAGCTTATTGTTATGCCTATGTTATTTTTCGGATATTTCTTATTTGCAGGAGGTGGAGATGTATTGAGCATATCAGTACTTGAAGCTAGTATGCCCATAGCTGTTACTCCATTTATATTGGCTCAAATCTATCCGATGAAAAAGGAGCTTATAGCTATCTCCATAGTTATATCCTGTTTTTTATCTATCGTTACTTTGCCCATATTTATCTTTTTAGTTGGAGTTGTTTAGAGATGATACAAATAGAAGATGGAGCTATATTTATAGCAGACTCACACTATCCACATTATGGAGATGAGTTTTTAACTATACTTAAAAAGCTAGATAGACAAGAGATAAAAACTACTCAACTATTTTTGATGGGAGATAACTTTGATTTACTCTTTGGTTATAATGAGTATATTCAAACATTTTCAAAAGATGCTATAGAGCTACTTCAAAAACTATCAAAAATCATAGAGATATACTATTTTGAAGGCAATCACGACTTTTGTTTAAAAGATATATTTGGAGATATTCATATATATCCAAGAGATAAACAACCAGTTACTTTTAGACTAGATAAGAAAAGAGTATCACTTTCTCATGGAGACAGATATGCTACAGGTTTTGGATATGATCTATATTGTAAAATCCTACGAAATAAAACTACATTAACTCTACTAAAACCATTTGAAAAAGCTATCATAAATCATCGTATGAAAAAGTTGTCTCAAAAAAACATTTGTCACACTTTTAATGGGTTTGAAAAACGGGTAGAGCAGATACTAAAAAACTATACTAGCATGGATTTGGTTATAGAGGGGCATTTTCATCAAGCTAAGATAGTTGGAAACTATATCTCTTTACCATCATTGGCTTGTCAAAGTATGATAGCCCAAGTAAAAGAGGGTAAAGTGGTATTTAAGAGTATCTAATGGTTTATACTACTCTTTTTATACTATCATTCTTATCTGCAACACTCCTACCACTAGGTTCTGAGGGATTACTACTATATGATCTAAATGAACAATATAACATTTTACTATTGTGGTTATTTGCTACATTTGGCAATACACTAGGCTCTATAGTAAACTACTACTTAGGTGCAAAAGGGGAGAAGTATCTTGAAAATAAGGGGTATCTATCGACAAGAAATATGATAAAAGCTAAAGATAGATTTAAAATATATGGAGGGTGGAGTCTTCTTCTATCTTGGGTTCCTGTCATAGGAGACCCTTTAACATTCATAGCAGGAGTCTTATCTTATAATTTTAAAAGATTTATCTTCATAGTTTTTGTAGCTAAAGGATTAAGATATGCTGTTGTTATCTCTCTGTTTTATCAGAGTACAAAAGTAGCTTTGTAGCTACTTATTTTTAACTTTAGGAAAGATTAAATTTAGTTCATCTTTGCTTATGGTTTTTCCACAAATTTAAGTCTATATATTAATTGTAACTTAATATAATACTAATTAAATAATTTAAAAAAGAAAAATAATGGCAAAAATAACTTCAATTATAGATATAGGTTCCAATTCAGCGAGAATGGCAGTTTTTGAAAAAACTAGTCATTTTGGTTTTGTTTTAATTAAAGAGATAAAAAGTCGTGTTAGAATTAGTGAAAATGCTTATGAAAACGATGGTAATTTACAAAACTTTGCAATGGATAGAGCTATAAATGCACTAAAAGAATTCAAATTAATTTCCAAATCTTTAAAATCCAGAAAAATAATCTGTGTAGCCACAAGTGCTGTAAGAGATGCAAAAAATAAAAATATCTTTTTAAAAAGAGCAAGAGATGAGTGTGGAATCAATATAAAAGTAATTGATGGAGAAAAAGAAGCATTTTTCGGTGCTGTTGCAGGAAGTAATCTTCTTCCAAATAGTGATGGAATTACAATTGATATCGGAGGAGGTTCGACTGAATTTGCCTTAATCAAAAATAAAAAAATTATAAATAAAATTTCATTAAAATTAGGAACAGTTAGATTAAAAGAGTTGTTTTTCGACAAAAATGACATTAATGGTGCAAAAGAGTATATTCAAAAAGAGCTTAATTCTTTACCAGAAGAGTTTCATAACGAAAATATTTTGGGAATTGGTGGAACTATCAGAGCTTTGAGTAAAATTATAATGAAAAGAATCAACTATCCTTTAAGTATTTTACATGGATTTAGTTATGACATAGAAACTCAAAAAGATTTTATGGAAGAGATTATCAAAAGTGATAATAAAACTCTTCAAAAATTTGGTTTTAAAGAGGATAGATTAGATGTTATAAAAGAGGGAACTTTGATTTTGTTGGAATCAGCTAAAAAGATAAATTCAAAAATTCTTACGACAAGTGGTGTTGGTGTGCGAGAAGGTGTGTTTTTGGCAGATATGTTAAGAAGTAATAACTATATATTTCCAAAAAATTTTAATCCAAGTGTAAAATCAATAGAAGACATTTACGAAATAGATAAAAGAACTTCAAATTATGAAGTCAAATTTGCATTAAATCTTTTTGATACATTAAATCCTCTTTTTGAAATAGATGAAAAATATAAATTTCATTTAAGATATGCGATAAAACTATCAAATGCTGGTGAATATATAGACTTTTATTCTTCGCATAAACACACAAATTATTTATTACTAAACTCTCTTCATTACGGATTTACTCACGAAGATAGACTTTTGATTGCTAAAATCATAAAATACAACAAAAAACGAAAAATTAAAAAAGATTATATCAGTCAATATAAAGAACTTTTACCTAAAAGAGAGATATTAGAATCACTTTGTTATATTTTTTGGATAACTAAAAATATCAATATAAATCTCACAAATCCAAACATCGAAACAAAATTACAAGATAATGAATTAATTTTAAATGGAGAAAATATCTATTTGGCAAAAGAAATTTTTGCGCAAAAAGAGTTTAATAGTTTTCAGGTAAAATTTTATAAAAAATAAGAACTCTATTAGTTTTACAGTTGTTGTGTACTAAAGCTAATCAATGTTAAGATAAATTTACAATAATTATAGAAAGGTTTGTATATATGAGAGATTATGATTTTAATATTATAGATGTGGTTAAAGAGGGTTACAGAGGTATAAATGGAGTTAAAACACAATTTCTTGTAGCTTTTTCTATCTATGTGCTTATTGCTATTTTAGTGCAAATAGTACTTGGATTGATCTTCCCACAAGGTACTGACGAAGCACCGAATTTACTGAATCAACAGATAGCAGGTATATTGAGTTACCCAGTACTTATGCCAATAATGGCAGGTATTATGATGATGGCTATAAGATATAGTAAAGGTGAGAATGTAGATTATAGATCTATATTTAACTATTTTTATATGACAGGTAAATTGGCATTGGCAGGTATAATCATATATCTATTTACAGCTATAGGAATGGTTTTGCTTATCTTACCTGGTATATATCTAGCTATAGCATATATATTTACTATACCTCTTATCATAGATAAAGATATGGAAGTTTGGGAAGCTATGGAGTTTTCAAGAAAGATGGTTACAAAACATTGGTTTAAAGTAGCAGGAGTTGTTGTGCTACTTACTATTATTATGTTTATAAGTGCCATACCTTTTGGTATAGGACTTATTTGGACTATTCCACTAATGTTTTTTACTCTTTATGGATTGGTTTATCGTATTATTTTTGATGAATAAAAAGTTATTTTATATGCTTTGCTAAAAAAGCATTAAATTGGTTTGCAAAAGCATGGACATCTTTTTGTCCAAATGCTTTTGGCCCAGATGTTATCTCTCCACTCTCTCTAATGCTCTCCATAAGATTTCTCATAGCTAGATGCTGTTTTATATTGTCAACTGAGTAGAGTTCTCCTCTATGGTCAATAGCATGGGCATTTTTGCTTATGATTCTATCTGCCAATGGTATATCAGCAGTGATAACCAAATCACCATCTTTACATAGCTCTACAATATGATTATCTGCTACATCTGCTCCTAGACTAACTATTATATACTCTATATATTTTGATTTACCTATATTTATCTTTTTATTGGATACAACCTTAGTAGAGATAGACAACCGTTCTATGCTACGTAATACAATTGGTTTTAGTAGATTTGGAAATGCATCTGCATCTATAAAAAGAGTCATTATCTAACAAACTCCTGTACTCGTCCTACTTCACCAGAAGTTAGTCTTACTTTTATTCCATGTGGGTGAGTTGGTGAGTTTGTCAATATCTTTTGTACTTTTCCATATGTGATATATCCTGTAGTCTGATCCTCTTTGAGTACGATACCTACATTCATACCATATTTTATCTCACTTCGTTTTTTACCTTGAGACATATTATGCCTTAGGTGTATAGTTAAGAAATCTTTTTACTGTATCTATAGAACAGAAAAATATTGCATCAAATATGGGATTTAATTTGGTTTTATTATCATCTACTATATCAAAAGCTTGAAAAAAGAACATTGAACCATCTTCAGGATTAGCTGGTTTTACATTAAATACTATAGGTTTTAGAGTTCTTACAACATTGAGTATTTTTTTGTAATTTTTTTCATCTTTTTGTGGTAAAAAATTGTCTTGTTCAGTCTCATTTTTACGAGCTTTTAGTAGAAGTTGGAGTTTGTCATTGAATATAACTTTATTCCATGTGATAGAACCTAATTCTATATCAAAAGCCATATTACTTGCTGTAAGAGGATGAGGTTTGGTCTCTCTAATAGCCTCTAAAAGGTGTAAAAAGAAATTTTTTCCTCCAAAGTTATTGGCACACTCTAGTAACTTTTCATGATATATCTTTTTTTCATCTTCGTTTAGTTGGTTAAAATCACACATATTTTCTTCTTTTTATATATTTTATGTAAATTATATCTAAATAATCTATTTATATCTAAGAAGATATATTATAGATGTTCTAAATTAATCAAATTTAACTATAATTATAATAAATATAATTAAAGGATAGTATAAATTGGATAAGAGAGAAAAAGAGCATCAGTATGCACGTTATGAAGATATAGATAAAGATGAGTTAGAACGTGATATAGAAGAGATAAAAAAGAATATGGCACCAGTTGGGCAGGAGGATTTTGATCATCTTCTAAAGTTGGAAAAATGGGGTCGTATGTTTACATTTGGTGGATATGGTATTATTTTACTTCTTAGTATTATGGGACTTTTTGGAGAGGTTAGTAGTTTCATATTTTGGCCATTGGCTATTATTTCAGCGTTAGCCATAAGTACAGGAAATGTAGGTAGATGGTCAGATGTTGTACACCCTATCTTACATGGTGCATACGATAAAGTACCAAATGTTCCTGAGAGATATACTAAAAAGTATTTTGCTAAAGGTTCAAGACGTTTTGTAGATTGGCTAGATTGGATTAAACCAGAGGCTTGGAGTTATGAACACAATATTATGCACCATTATCACTTAGGTGAAGATGATGATCCAGATAATGTAGAGAGAAATATGCAGTGGCTTATTCGTTCTAAAACACCTATGTGGATACGTTATCTATTTATATATATATTTGCAACAACATGGAAATTTACATATTATGCACCAAATACACTTAGAATTTTGGAAAACAAAAGACTTAAAGAGGCAGATAAACGACCTATAACTGATTATGAGATGGATCCTCGTACAAAAAATGGTTTGGAGTTATGGATGGAGTACTATCTACCATATGCAATTATCAAATTTTTAGTTTTTCCTATGTTGTTTTTACCATTTGGTACACAAGCTGTAGTAAATGCACTTATTATCATAGTACTTGCAGAGATATTTGCCAATTTGCATTCATTTTTAGTTATTGTACCAAATCACTCAGCTGAAGATATATATATGTTCTCTGAACCAACAAAGAGTACAGGTGAGTTCTATTTACGTCAGATTATGGGTTCTGTAAACTATAATACAGGTTCAGATTTGATAGATTTTTTACACGGTTTTTTAAACTATCAAGTAGAACATCATCTATTTCCAAATATGCCAAATAGTTACTATCAAAAGATGCAACCTATAGTAAAAGATATTTGTACAAAGCATAACTTAGAGTATAGACAAGAGTCTGTCTTTAAGCGTATTAAAATGTCTATTGACCTTATGGTTGGTAAGACAAAACTTCTTAGAGTAGATGGTATCTAGTCTAAGAGTTTAAAAAAGATAAATTAAATTAGTTTTATTAAACTAGTTTAATTTTTTCTATAAGAGTATTTTTAAAAGTTTCAAATATAGGTAAATCTAATCTAGCATCTCTTTGTTTTTTTCCCCACATAGGTTCAGGGAAATAGCTATCTTCTTCAAATCTTGCCATAATATGCCAATGAACATTAGGAAGATAATTTCCAAATGAAGCAATATTTATTTTAATTGGTTTATAGTAAGTTATCATCTCTTTTTCAATAGTATCAAGTAGGTCATAAATTTTTATCCTAATATCTCTTGGAACTTCACTCATCTCTTTGTATGGTTTAAGTGTAAATATCTTAAGCCAAGGAATTTCGGAACTCTCTATCTCTATTTTTATATCTTTATCTTCATATATTATTGACATTAGCGTATCCTTTTTATTGTTTTTTTACCGAGTTTAAATATGTTAGAGGCTATAGAGTTATCTTTTAATGGCTCTACAATAACATCTGCATTTTTCTTTGAAAACTCTTCATCATAACTTTTACCACTAAGATTTGCCGATGTTGTATATGCCCATTTTATTCTATTGAGCAGTAGAAGATGATTTTTATCTTTGATAACTCTATATGAGTAACTATTTGGCATTATAAATGTTGTTTTATTGCTTCGTCGTATGCGATTTTTATGTTGTTTGGGTACTCTTGTAAAACTCTTTAGCGTCTCTAATGAGTTTATAGCTTTTATGTAGTGTTTATGGGGTGGACGTTGTTTTATATCTGTAAGCTTTTTAGCATTTTGAGAGACAAAACCGATAGTAGTATCAGTTTGTGTCAAAAAGACTAAATTCTCAAATGCTTTAAGGCTCACCTTACTGCCTTGTCTAACTAAGGTAGTCTTGTAGTGCTTTAGGTTGAAGATCTCCATTGGTTACTTGTAACTCTTTTATGGCCATAGCTGTTGCTTTTGCTGCTGCTAGAGTAGTAAAATAGGCTACGTGATTTGCAAGAACAGATTGTCTGATAGTTCTTGCATCAGTTTTACTTCCTGCATTGTCAGATGTATTGATCGCTATATCTATCTCTTCATTCCTAATCATATCATCAATATTTGGACGACCTTCAGATATTTTGAGTACTTTTGTTGAAGCTACACCAGCTTTTTCAAGAGCTAAGTATGTACCAGAAGTTGCAACTATCTTAAATCCAAGTTCTGTAAACATTTTACCTATTTCACCAGCAGATGGTTTATCATTTTCTGTAAGAGAGAGAAATACTTTTCCAAAGAGAGGAATATCATTTTTAGATGCAAATTGTGATTTTGCAAAAGAGATTCCAAAGTTATCACTAATCCCCATAACTTCACCAGTAGATTTCATCTCTGGCCCTAAGATAAGGTCAGACCCTGGAAGTTTGTTGAATGGGAAAACAGCCTCTTTTACTGCAACGTGATTTTTTAGTGTTGGTTCCATAATCTTTTTATCAAAATTAACAACATTAAATGTATCATAAAATTTAAGAGCCTCTTTTAGGTCACCTTGTATCATCACTCTAGTAGCTACTTTTGCTAGTGGTACACCTGTAGCTTTTGATACAAATGGTACTGTACGAGATGCTCTAGGGTTTACTTCTATAAGATAAATCTCACCTTTATGAATGGCATATTGGATATTCATAAGTCCAATAACTCCAAGACCAAGTGCTATAGATGCTGTTTGCTCTTTAACTTTTTCTTGTAATTGGGCTGAAATACTTACAGGAGGTAGTGAACAAGCAGAGTCACCAGAGTGGATACCTGCCTCTTCTATATGTTGCATAACTGAACCAATGTAAACATCTTTACCATCACAAATAGCATCAACATCTAGCTCTATAGCATTGTCTAAAAATTTATCTATGAGTACTGGTGCATCATGAGATACACTTACGGCTTCGTCCATATATTGGTTAAGCTCTTCATCAGAATAAACAGTCTTCATACCACGACCACCAAGTACAAAAGATGGGCGTACAAGTACAGGATATCCTATGCGATTTGCAACTATGATAGCTTTCTCTTTTTCAAATACAGTTCCATTGTCTGGCTGTCTTAACCCAAGATTATTTATAAATTCTGAGAATAGTTCTCTATCTTCAGCAAGGTCAATTACTTTTGCTGTAGTACCAGAAATTTTTGCACCAATAGCAGTAAGATCTTTAGCAAGTTTAAGAGGTGTTTGTCCTCCAAAATGAACTATGACACCATCAGGTTTTTCAAGCTCGATTACACTTCTTACATGCTCAAAGTCTATAGGCTCGAAATATAGTATGTCTGAGGTATCATAATCTGTCGATACTGTTTCAGGATTACAGTTATACATAATAGATTTGATACCCATATCTTCAAGAGCAAATGATGCGTGTACACAACAGTAGTCAAACTCAATACCTTGACCAATACGGTTAGGACCTCCACCAATAACAAGTACTTTTTTCTCATCAGATTCTGGTATTTTAACTTGTGGTACTTTGGTAATATTTGTTGTAGAGTAGAGGTAAGGTGTAAGTGCTTTAAATTCAGCAGAACAAGTATCTACTTCATTATATTCTAGTGTTACACCAGCTTTCTCTCTAGCATTATAGATATCATTTTCAGATAGTTTAAGACCCTCTTTTTTATTGATAACTTCAGCAATCATAGCATCTGAAAAACCATCTGCTTTTACTTCACGTAGTCTTGTGGCATCTGAAAGTAGGGCTATATCCATATCTTTTTCTGCTTTTACAAGCTCTTCTAGTTGATATAGGAACCATCTATCTATTTTTGATAGTTCAAAGATATCATCTACGCTCATACCACGTCTAAGCCCTTCAAATACATATAGCATACGATCAGCATGTGAACGACGAATTTCACGGACAAGTTTTTCTTCATCGCATTTAATTGGATTAAATCCAATAAGACCAGTCTCTAATGAACAAAGAGCCTTTTGGAAAGACTCTTTAAATGTACGACCAATAGCCATTGCTTCACCTACAGACTTCATAGCAGTGGTTAGTGTTGAGTTTGCCATTGGGAACTTCTCAAAAGTAAATCTAGGAAGTTTGGTAACAATATAGTCGATTACTGGTTCAAATGATGCAGGTGTTCCTGTGATATCGTTGGTAATTTCATCAAGAGTAAATCCAACAGCAAGTAGGGTAGCAACTTTAGCGATAGGGTAGCCTGTAGCTTTTGATGCAAGTGCAGATGAACGTGAAACTCTAGGGTTCATCTCTATAACAATCATACGACCAGTATCTGGATTTATAGAGAACTGTACATTAGAACCACCTGTATCTACGCCAATTTCACGTAAGATTTTAAAAGAGGCATCACGCATATTTTGATACTCTTTATCTGTAAGTGTAAGAGCAGGGGCTATGGTGATACTATCTCCTGTGTGAGTACCCATTGGGTCAAAGTTTTCTATGGAACAGACGATAATACAGTTATCTGCTTTATCACGGATAACCTCCATCTCATACTCCTTCCAACCAAGTAAAGACTCCATAATCTCAATTTCATTGATAGGAGAAGCATCTAAACCTTCTTGTGCAAGTTTTTTAAACTCATCAATATTGTATGCAACACCTGAACCACCACCTGCCATGGTAAAAGATGCTCTTGATATAACAGGAAAACCAATCTCTTTAGCAAGAGTTAGTGCCTCTTCCATATTATAAGCATTGGCACTTTTTGGTAGATCCATACCGATTTTAATCATAGCTTCATTGAATAGATGTCTATCTTCACCTTTTTTGATAGCTTCAGGATTTGCTCCTAAAAACTCAACATCTTTAAGCATACCAGCATCATACATATCCATAGCTACATTTAGTGCTGTCTGTCCACCCATAGTAGGTAAGATAGCATCAATGTTCTCTTGTTCAATAATCTTAGAAACAACTTCAGGAGTAATAGGCTCTATATATGTTCTATCTGCAAATTCAGGATCTGTCATAATAGTAGCAGGATTTGAGTTTATGAGTACTACACGATAGCCTAACTCTTTGAGTGTTTTAGCTGCTTGTGTTCCAGAGTAGTCAAATTCACAGGCTTGACCAATAACAATTGGGCCTGAACCGATAAGTAAAATAGTTTTGATGTCAGTGCGTTTTGGCATAAAGAGATACCCTTAATTTTTAGTTTGATATTATATATCAATGAGACAAAAAAAGCCCTTAAAAAAAGAGCTTTTATAGATATTAGAATAGGTCTAAAGTAGATCTCTTTTTGATTATTTTTTTCTTCTTTCTCTTTTTGACTACTCTTCTTTTTACTTTTTTCTTACTAGTATGATTCTCTTCTACTATTTTTGGTTCTATTATATTCTCTTGAGTTTGATCAATTCTTGAAGGAATACTAGAAATTATAGGTTTTTCACTATTATTATTTTCTACAATAGTACTATTATCATCACTATTTGTATTTGAAGGTAGCTCATATTTTTGTTCTATTTTTGTTCTATTACTATCAAATTTATCCAAGAGATAAGGAGTTGCATTGTTTATAAGAAAAAAAGTTTTAGGATGAAAAATATCACTATATGTTTTTATATACGCTACTGTATATGAGTTTTGAATTTCAAGGCTAGTAACAATACCAACTGGTATATCAGCATAAAATATATTATCTAAACCAGATGTAACTACCAAATCACCTATTTTAATTTTATGCCATTTTGGTATAAATTTTATGAGCATTTCATTTTCATGATATCCAAATGCTATACCAGGTGCTTTTGATTTTCCTATGAAAACTGAAAATCTACATTTTTTATCAGAAGTAAGATATCCATATAGTTGATTATCTAAAACTTCAGAAATACCTGCCACAACATTATTTTGTATAAGTCCATAGAGCTTATTTACTTTTAAATTTTTTGGTTTAGTAAGAATAATTTGGGAAAAACTATTTAATTTAACATAAGATATAGTTTGTATAATAGAAATATTTTTCACTGGGAAATGTGATAAATCAGGTAAAATACTATATATATTTTTTATCTGATTTGTATAGTCCATTTCTTCTAATAGTTGTTTTTTTAAAATATTATTCTCTTTAGAGAGCTTTTGAATACTATCTTTTTGAGAAAAATATGAGTAGCTTTTTATCTCAATATTTTTTAGTATATTTTGATAACCCTGTTTTATAGGGTTTATTGTAGATAAAAGTATATTTGTAAGTTTTTCATTATTTTTTGATAATAGTACTGCTAACATAAGTAGCAGTATAGCAATGATGACAATTCTAGTCTTCATATGCCATTTGTTGTAATATATCTATCTCATCAAGTGCAATACCTGTTCCTTTTGCAACAGCTAGAAGAGGTTCATCAGCTATATATACAGGAAGTTTAACTATATCAGATAGGTATTTATCTAATCCACGAATAAGTGCACCACCACCCGTAAGTACAATACCATTTTCTACAATATCCCCAGCAAGTTCAGGAGGAGTTAACTCTAGTAAATCTTTTAGTGCTTTAGCTATCTCTTCAACCGAATCTTTCATAGCAGATCTAATATGTTCAGATGTTATCTCAATAGATGTTAAAGAACCTTCTACTTGATCTCTACCTCTAACTATAGTAGTTAATTCTTCATCTAAAGGTATAGCAGTTCCTATATTTATTTTGAGTTCTTCTGCAACGCGATCACCAATTAGAAGATTGAAGTTTTTCTTAACATAATCCATAATGGCAAGATCTATATGATCTCCAGCTACACGTATAGATTTACTCTGTACGAGTCCTCCTAGAGATGTAACTCCAATCTCTGTTGTTCCACCACCTATGTCAACCACTAAGTTACCATCAGGATCTTTTACTGGTATTCCTGCACCAATAGCAGCAGCCATAGGCTCTTCTATGAGATATACATATCTAGCTCCTGCATTTTCAGCAGAATCTTTAACTGCACGTCTCTCAACTTGAGTAAGTCCATAAGGTACACATATAATAATACGAGGAGAGAAGAAGCTTTTTCTATTGTGTGCTTTTTCTATAAAATATCTAATCATCATCTCAGTTACTTCAAAATCAGCGATAACACCATCTTTCATAGGACGAATAGCTTTGATATTTCCAGGAGTTTTTCCAACCATATCTTTAGCCTCTTGACCTACAGCTAAAATACGTTGTTGACCATGTTTATCATATTGTATTGCAACAACTGATGGTTCATTGATACATATACCTTGTCCCTCTACAAGAACAAGTGTATTTGCTGTTCCTAAATCTATAGCTAAATCATTTGAAAATATTCCCAATATTCGTTTCAACATATATTCTTATCCTTATTGCTTTAAGCTGTTTTTTTATCTTTTATATATAATGGTTTTGTACCATTTTCAATAACATCTTCGGTTATAACTACCTCATATCCTACAAGTTCTGGTAACTCATACATAATATCTAGTAGTATCTCTTCAAGTATAGAGCGAAGTCCTCTTGCACCAGTTTTTCTATCAAGTGCTTTTTGTGCTATGGCTTTGAGTGCTTTATCTTCAAAAGTAAGTTTTACATCATCAATTTCAAAAAGTTTTTGATACTGTTTTACAAGTGAATTTTTAGGTTCAACTAAAATACGTACCATATCTTCTTTGGTTATCTCACCAAGAGTTGCTAGTATATGTAAACGTCCTATAAGTTCAGGGATAAGACCATAACTTACTAAATCATCAGCCTCTACCATATATAAAAGGTTCTCTTCATCTTTTTTAGAACGTTTTTCTTGACCAAATCCAAGTTTGTTAGATCCTAGTCTTCTTTTAAGAATGTCATTTAGTCCATCAAATGCACCACCACAGATAAATAGTATATTGGAAGTATCAATTTGTATAAAGTCTTGATTAGGGTGTTTTCGTCCACCTTTTGGTGGAATATTTACTACAGAACCCTCTATAAGTTTAAGTAGAGCTTGTTGTACACCTTCTCCAGATACATCACGAGTAATAGAACGATTTTCACCCATACGAGCTATTTTATCTATCTCATCTATAAATACTATCCCTTGTTCGGCACGTTTTGGATCACCATCTGCTTCCATAAGAAGTTTAGTAAGAATATTTTCTACATCTTCTCCAACATAACCAGCTTCAGTTAAGTTTGTAGCATCTGCAATAGCTATGGGTACATTTAAAAATCTAGCAATAGTTTGAGCTAAAAGTGTTTTTCCTGACCCAGTTGGTCCTATGAGAAGTACATTTGATTTTGTAACTTGTGTATCATCTTTTATATTGTCTTTAAATATACGTTTATAATGGTTATATACTGCAACAGATAGAGTTTTTTTAGCTTGTTCTTGTCCTATAACATATTCACTCAACATACTATCTATCTCTTTTGGTGTATATAATGTATATGCTTCTAAATCATCAGCTGTTGACTCTTCTTGTTCCTCTTCTCCAAATAGTATTTTATATGCTGAAACTACACAGTTAGAACATATGTATGCTTTCTCTCCAGCTATAAGTGGATTATCTTCACTCTCTGTAGCTTCACAAAAGCTACATTTTTTAGATATAGTCATTATCTATCCTCATTAATTTTATATTTATTTTTTACTCTATTAAATGGTATGCCACGTTTTGATATTTTTATAAATTCACAAAGTTTTTTTACTTTTTCTGATGTTGTTGATTCAAATATATTTTGTGCAACTTCTTGTATTGGATTTCCTTTTTCAAAAAGTTCTCTATATGCTATTTTGAGTAAGTTTATATCTTCTCTACTTATATTTCGCCTTAAACCTGTAAGATTCAATCCTCTAAGTGTAGCACGATTACCTTCTGCTAAACAGTATGGAGGTATATCTTGTGCAAGAGCAGATGCTCCACCTATCATAGAAAAATCACCAATATGTACAAATTGATGTATGGGAGTAAGACCTCCAATAACAACGTGATTGCCAAGTTCAACATGTCCTGCTAATGTTGCTCCATTTGCTAATATACAGCTATCACCAATAATAACATCATGTCCAAGATGTACATATCCCATAAGAAGATTGTTGTTTCCTATCTTAGTTACAGAACCACCACCTTTTGTACCAGGATTTACTAATGTAAATTCTCTAATAGTGTTATTGTCTCCAATAATAAGTTGTACATTCTCTCCATCATATTTCAAATCTTGAGGTATGCTACCTATGGCAGAATGAGAAAAAATATGGTTATTTTTACCAATAGTTGTATCTCCTTCTATTAAAGTATGAGAAGCTACTATTGTATTATCACCAATTTTTACTTTTGAACCAATATATGTAAACGCACCGATAGATACATTTTTTCCCACTACTGAACCATCTTCTATGATAGCTGTTGGGTCTATTAGGGACATATTATATAAACCTATTTATCAACTATCATAGCTTTAAGTTCGGCTTGTGCAACTATCTTATCATCAACATATGCTTTTGCGTCAAGTTGCCATACTGCACCTTTATTTCTGATAACATTTATCTTATATACAAGTTGGTCACCAGGTGTAACAGGGGCTCTAAATTTTGCCTTGTCAATACTCATAAAATATACAACTTTGTTTTCTATTTCTTCTTGAGAAGCATCATCCATACTTTTAAATGCAAGTACACCACCTGCTTGAGCCATACCCTCAATAATCATAACACCTGGGTAGATTGGGTGATCAGGAAAGTGTCCTTGAAATACTGGTTCAGAGATAGAGATATTTTTGTATCCTTCAATATACTCACCAGCAGTAAGTTTATTAATCCTATCTACCAATAAAAATGGGTATCTATGAGGTAATATTTTTTGAATCTCAATAACGTTATAAAGCATAGGTAGACCTTTAGGTAAAAATTTGTTTTATTCTACCTAAAGGTTCTTGAAAATATGATTAGAATATGATAACTCTCTCTTTTACATCGCTATATGTTTTTGTGGTGCAAACTATCTCTATCTTTTTATTTGGAATTTCATCTACTACTAAGATAAGAGATAAATCATAAGGTAAATTTGTTAGTTGATTGCGTATATCCAACTCTATCTCAAAAGATGGAGGGGAGAAGATAAGTTCGGTACTATTTTTATAATTTGTTTTTGCTAGAGTATTGTAATACTCTAAAGTTATGAACTTTACTTCATCTCTATTCATATAGTGTATATTGTCAATGTTGTACTCAATCTTCCCTCTTGTGTATCCATTTTTTAGTGTAGAGTATGGTAAAAAGTGTGCAGGGAGTATCTCTTTTTGTACACGGAGTAATCCTGAAACTATTCTCCAGTTTAAAAAGCGTTGTTTTACTATCTTGTATGGTTGTTGTGTATCTTCAAGTTGCCATCTCTTTTCATACATCTCTACACGTTCGTCTATGGATTCTGGTTGTATCTGTTTGGATATGGGCATAAATAGTTCATCAGCAAGTCTATCTTGTTGGTTTCGTTGAATATTGAGTCCAAAGATACAACCACAGTAGTCTTGACGATATAGAGCATCTCTTTTTGCCAAGATATTTTGTTCTTGTGTACCTGAAGCTTTACGGTAATCAGGAGCTATAAAAGATATACCATATTTTTTACCAAGTCTATCTCCTGCTATTTGAAGTTGTTTGAGTGATTTTTTAGGGCTTGTAAGTAGAGTAGAAGTAAATATACTCTCTCCTATTTGTGCTGTTTTTTTTGCACTAATTTCAAAGCGTCTATCAAAACATACGGAGCATCTTGAGCCTTTTTCAGGTTCATTCTCTAACCCCTTAACTGCATTTAGCCAATTTTCAACATCATACTCACCTTCAAGTAGCTCAATGCCTAACATTTTACAACTTCTTCTTACATCTAAAAGACGTAGATAGTATTCGGAGTATGGGTGTATATTGGGGTCATAAAAAAAGCCTATAAGTTTTTCATCTGGATACTCTTCTTGAAGCTTTTGTAAGAAATAGTGGCTATCAACGGAGCAACATATATGTATAAGCATTATTTATCCTTTTTATTTATAGTGTATCAATTTTATGTTAAAATACTATTATGAAAGATACAATAAATATAAATTTTAAACAAAGTACCATAGATGACCTTTTAGGATTTTCTAAGATACTTAACAAAGATATTGATGTTATGATAGAAGAGGCATTAGAGCAGTATTTTGAAAATGAGCAAAAGAGGCTTATAGAAAAAGGTATAGAAGAAGATGCCTCTATGACAAATTTGGATTATGATGAGTTTTGGGACGGATTGGATATTGGATAGATATGAGATTTAATTTAAAACATATACTTAAAGAGATATTTATAGGTGCTATATTACTATTTATAGTTTCAAATATTATGAATTATGTTAGAAAACCTGAACTATCTTCTACATCTCTTCCAAACTTAGAGTTAAAGCTTTTAAATGGAAGTAGTTATAAATTTGAAAAAGGTAAACCCTTGGTTCTGCATTTTTGGGGTAGTTGGTGTCCTATTTGCAAACTTGAAGCAAATAATCTTGAAACTGTATCTAAAAAATATAATGTTTTAACCATAGCTGTTAACTCTGGAACTGATGAGAAGATAAAAGAATATATGAAGCAAAAAAATCTTACATTTAAAGTAGTAAATGATAGCAATGGGATATTGGCAAAAGATTTTCATATAGAGGTTTATCCAACAACATTTATCTATGATGCAAATGGTACACTCAAATTTACTGAGGTTGGATATACTACAACAGCTGGATTGTTAGCACGATTAAAATTTCTGTAAGAGATATAAAAAGAGATTTTAGATAAACTATTTTTTAAAAAAGGAAGATATTGAAACATTTTTTTATAACTGTAATTCTTTTTAGTACTATATCGTTTGCTTCAAACATCATCATAGCTGTAGCTTCAAATGTATCTTATGCGATTAAACCACTTGTAAAAGTTTTCAATCAATCACATATGGATACTAAAGTAAATGTTATATTGGGAAGTTCTGGAAAACTTTTAGCTCAGATAACACATGGTGCTCCATACGATATATTTCTCTCTGCCAATATAAAATATCCTCAACATCTATATAATGCAAATCTTACACTCAATAAACCAATAGTATATGCACAGGGTACTTTAGTAATATTGTCAAAAAAACCACGTGATTTAAGTGGTGGGTTGAGACTCTTTTTAGATAATTCCATTAAAAAAATAGCTATAGCCAATCCAAAAACTGCACCATATGGGGTAGCAACAAAAGAGGCACTTGAGCATTTAAAGCTATATAAATTAGTACAAGATAAATTTATCTATGGAGAGTCTATATCTCAAACATTACTATATGATATATCTGCTACAGATTTGGGGGTAGTTGCCAAATCTTTACTCTTCTCTCCTAAAATGTCACAATATAAAGAGGGAAAAAACTGGGTAGATGTAGATATCTCATTATATACTCCCATAGACCAAGCAATGGTAATACTTAAGAGTAGTAAATCTAAGCTTGAAGCTAAAGCATTTTATGACTTTATGTTAAGTAGTAGTGCCAAAAAGATATTTATATCGTATGGATATAGAGTACCATAATGGATATGACCCCTTTTGTTATATCTTTTAAGTTAGCAGGGATTACTACGATAATTTTATTTATCATAGCACTACCTTTTTCGTGGTGGCTCTCTCAAACAAACTCTAAGAGTAAACCTTTTTTAGAGGCTATGACAGCTTTGCCTATTGTTCTACCTCCATCTGTACTTGGATTTTATATATTGATGATACTCTCTCCAAACTCTTTTTTTGGTAATTTTTTGCAAGAACATTTTGGAGTAGAGTTGCTATTTTCTTTTACAGGTTTGGTTGTAGCATCATCTTTTTACTCTTTACCTTTTATGGTACAGCCTTTACAAAATGGTTTTGAGTCATTAAACAGACATATGCTAGAGGCTTCATACCTATCTGGAAAAAGTAAACTGCAAACCATTTGGTATGTTGCACTACCAAATATGAAACCAGCACTTAGTACGGCACTTATTATAACTTTTGCACATACAGTAGGTGAGTTTGGTGTGGTGCTTATGGTAGGTGGTAGTATACCCAATGAGACAAAAGTAGCATCAGTAGCCATCTATGATATGGTAGAAGTTATGGATTATACTAAAGCATATATCTATAGTGGCATTATGGTAGGTATGAGTTTTTTTGTACTTTTATTGGTATATATATTTAACCATTCTCAGAAAAAAGTTGGAATATTGTAGTGGTAGAGATAGCTATAAAGAAGAGACTACAAGGTACCAAAGGAGATATGATACTTGATGTAGATTTACAAATAAAACAGGGTAGTTTTGTATCTATTATGGGTGAGAGTGGTTCAGGGAAAACAACTCTACTTAGAGTCTTGGCAGGGCTTGAAAAGGCTAAAAGTAAGATAGTTGTAGATGGCAACTCTTGGGATAATCTGCTACCACAAAAGAGAGAGATAGGTTTTGTATTTCAAGATTATGCACTATTTGAAAATATGACAGTTGAACAAAATCTTCTTTTTGTCAGAGATGATAAAAATTTATCTAAAAAACTTCTTGAACTTACAGAACTTACAGCTTTAGCTACACGTAATGTAAAAACTCTTAGTGGAGGACAAAAACAGCGTGTTAGTCTATGTCGTGCTATGATGAATAGACCAAAAATACTACTTATGGACGAACCTCTTTCTGCTCTTGATGAAAAGATGCGTAACAAACTTCAAGAGGAGATATCTAAACTCCATAGAGATTTTAAAACTACAACATTGATGATAAGTCATGATGCTAAGTCTTCATATCTTTTATCAGATAGAATTTTAGTGCTAGATCAGGGTAAGATTATAAAAGATGGTAGCAAAGATGAAGTTTTAAAAAAAGAGCAAAAAATACTTTATAGCCTATAGATTAAAATAAAAAGAGTAAAATACGCTAAATATTTAAATATAAAGGAAAAACTATGTCAACTATACCAAATTGTCCAAAATGTGATAGCGAATATACTTACGAAGAAGGAAATCTTTATATCTGCCCTATGTGTGGTTATGAATGGAATAAAGATGCAGTAGAAGAAGCACAAGAGGAAGAAGCAGGGCTTGTTGTAAAAGATGCAAATGGTAATATCTTAGAAGATGGTGATAGTGTAACTGTGATAAAAGACCTTAAAGTAAAAGGTAGTAGTGATGGTATTAAAGTAGGTACTAAAATTAAAGGTATCCGTCTTGTAGAGGGTAATGATGGTCACAATATTGATTGTAAAGTTCCAGGTGTTGGAGCTATTAAACTTAAACAAGAGTTTGTAAAAAAAGCGTAAGCTTTTTAGAAACTTAACTATAGGAAAAATAAATGAATATCATATTTGGACCTATCTACTCAAGACGTTTCGGTAAATCTTTAGGGGTTGATCTTAGCCCTTCTAAAAAGCAGTGTAATTTTGATTGTCTTTATTGTGAGTTAGAACCATCTAAAACGATGTCAACGCAAGATGAAGTAGTAAGTGTTGAGAATATACTAAATGCTATACAAAATGGTTTAAATGAACATAAGGATATAGATGTTCTTACCATTACTGCAAATGGTGAACCTACTATCTATCCACATCTTTTAGAGTTAATAAATGAGATAAATAAGATAAAAGGTACTATTAAAGTACTTATATTGTCTAATGCATCTACTATAAATAATCTTAAAGTACAAGAAGCACTACTGAAGTTTGATGAGGTTAAACTATCTTTAGACTGTGCTACGCAAAAATGTTTAAAAAAGCTTGACCGTTCTGATGATAGTATATCTATAGAGAATATCAAAGCAGGAATGCTAGAGTTTAAAAATAGGTATAAAGCACCTCTGATAATAGAAATATTAGTAGTAAAAACATTAAATGATTCAAAAGATGAAATATCTAAGTTGAATGAGTATCTACTTAAACTTAAACCAACACGTATAGATTTGGGAACTATAGATAGACCACCTGCTTTTAATGTAAAGCCTGTAAGTTATGAAGATTTATTACAGATAAGCCATTACTTTGATTCTTCATTACCTATCTATATAGCAACACGTAAAAAATCAGATATATCATCTTCATCATATAGTTATGATGAGATATTGGATACTTTAGCTAAGAGACCATTGACTCAAGAAGATATAGAAGCACTATTTGATACAGAGAGTAAAAAAAGGGTAGAAAATCTACTTCATAAAGAAAAAATAGAGTTAATAGAGACAAATGGAGTAGAATTTTTTAAGAAAATATAAAAATTACTTGACATTAAAGTGATTTTACACTATAATCTTGTCACAAATTAAATGTTCCGGCATAGCTCAGTGGTAGAGTAGATGACTGTTAATCATTTGGTCCGAGGTTCGAATCCTCGTGCCGGAGCCATATTTTGTTTGTAACTTCTTTTAAATGTTCCGGCATAGCTCAGCGGTAGAGTAGATGACTGTTAATCATTTGGTCCGAGGTTCGAATCCTCGTGCCGGAGCCACTTAATCAAATAAAAATTTATTGTTCAATAATCTCAGCAACTTTCTTGGAACTACCATATTTTAAATAGTTTTTTAAATCTTTGGCTTTTTTAGCAAAGAGTTTTCTATCTGTATTATGATACTCTTTTAGTAAATTTTCAACAGTTACATTCTCTTGAAGTATCTCATTGTGTAGAGTTGTATTATTGTAATTGTTGAGTATTATATTTGCAAGTCCAACTTGTTTGATGCCAAGTATCTTCGTACCTATAAAAAAATCTACCTTTTTAGCTATATATGCAAGTGTAAATGGGACACCAATAAGTGCAGCTTCAAGTGTAGCAGTACCAGAACAGATAAAAGCAAATTCTGAAGATGCTAAGGCTTTATGTGTATCTTTACTTATCTCAAACATAGATATGTCACCGTATAGTTCATCTATTTTATCGTTAGAAAAACTCGAAGGGATAATAATCAGTGCTTTTTTCTCACTAAGTTTTGCTCGTATCTCTTTAAAAATAGGTAGAAGTCTTTTTATCTCACTTTTTCTACTCCCTGGCATAAAAGCTATAGTATCTACTGAATTATTATACTCTACATCTATCTCATCTAATAATGGGTGACCAATATATGTGGCTTTTTTATGTGGATAGTAGTTTACTTCAAAAGGGAGTATGCCCAAGAGTCTGTCGCAGTACTGCTCTAATTTTATAGCACGTTTGGGACGACTAGCCCATATCTGTGGTAATATATAGTATATTATCTCTTTATTTGGATATGCTATTTTTAATTTTTTAGCAAGTGGTAAGTTAAATCCAGAAGAGTCCATCAGAAGTATTTTGTCTGCATCTTTTGCAAGTTTTACCATCTCATCTGCTACCTTAAAAAACCATTTTAATTTTTTTATAGCATCTACAATACCCATAATAGCCATCTCTGAGATATCATATAGAGGTTTATCATCTTTTATATTTTTATCAAAAATACCTATGAGTTTTACATCTTTTGTATGTTTTAATACCTCTTTTAGATGTAGGTTAGAAGATGGTTCCAAAGCAGATACAAGAAGTTTCATAATGTATGTTTCCTATTTTACTTATATTTTAACATATTAGGCTAAAATAAATAAAAAATTAGGTCTCTTCTTGAAAACAATAACTATTATAGATACATTTGGATTTTTCTTTCGTTCATATTTTGCTCTTCCTCCATTACGTAACTCAGATGGATTTCCTACAGGACTTTTAACAGGTTTTTCAAATCTTATCGAATCTCTACAACGCGAACACTCTACAGATTATATTGTTTTTGCATTAGATACAAAGGGAGATACATTTCGTAATGAGATATATCCTGAATATAAAGCCAATCGTGATGAAGCTCCTGAAGATTTGAGAAAACAACTTCCCATTGCTATAGAGTGGATAGAACAGATGGGATTTGCAAATTTAAGTCGTGAGGGGTATGAGGCAGATGATGTTATAGCTACAGTAACCAAATTTGCTAAAGAACAGGGGCTTAAAGTACGCATAGTATCTCACGATAAAGACCTATATCAGATGATAGAAGATGGCAAAGTTGAGATGTATGACTCTGTCAAAAGATCCATAGTAAATGAGAAGAGTTGCATAGATAAATTTGGTGTAGAGCCAAAAGATTTTATAAATTTTCAAGCTATATTGGGAGATAGCTCAGATAATGTTCCAGGGGTTAAAGGTATTGGTAAAGTGGGGGCTTCAAAACTTATCAACAAGTATCATACTCTTGAAGCGATATATGATGATATAGAAAATTGTGGTACACCTCGCATACAAAAACTTCTACTTGATAGCAAAGAGAGTGCCTTTTTATCACGTGATTTGGTAACTATGCGTACAGATGTATTTGCCGATATGGATGTAGAGAGCTTTGTTTTTGAAGATAAAAACTACCTATCTTGTCTCTTAGATGAGTTTGAACAATATGAGATGAAACAGGCTATCAAAAAAGCTAAAGTTGGTATGGAAGAGGTAGATTGTGAGCGTGAGTATGTTAAGCCTAAAGATCCTAGTTTATCTTTTAAAGCTATTACTTTAGATACTAAAGAGAAACTTGATAGTGTATTAAATAGTATAGAATCAAATGCTATTGTAGCTTTTGATACAGAGACAACAGGATTAGATACTAAAGTAGCAAAATTAGTAGGTTTTTCTTTCTGTTTTAGTAAAGATAAAGCTTACTATGTACCAGTAGGACATAACTATTTGGGTGTTGAAGAGCAGGTTAGTTTACCTGATGCATTAAATGCTTTAGCTAAGCTATTGACATTTAAAATAGTAGGGCAGAACCTAAAATTTGATTTATCTTTATTATATAATCAATATGATTTTGAACCTATTACTCCATTTGCAGATACTATGATACTTGCATGGCTTTTAAATCCATCTTCAAAAGTAGGTTTAGATATACTTGCTATGCGTCATTTTAAATATAAGATGAAGCCATTTAAAGAGATGGTAAAAAAGGGAGAAGATTTTTCAGCTGTTGCCATATCTGACGCATCATTTTATGCCTCTGAAGATGCTTGGATGACATATCTTCTTTATGGAGCTATAAAAGAGAATATAGAGCTATCTTCTTTAGATCACCTTTTAAAAGAAGCAGAAGATATTGAGTATCCATTTATAGGTGTACTTATGCGTATGGAGAGATTGGGTATAAAGATAGACAAAAGTAAACTAGAAGATTTAGAAAAAAGATTGAGTAATGAGTTGCATACCTTAACTCAAGAGATATATGCTCTATCTGGTTGTGAGTTTAACATAAAGTCAACACAGCAGTTAGGATTGGTACTCTTCCAAACACTTGGACTAAAGGGTGGTAAAAAGACAAAAACAGGCTATAGTACCAATGAGGCAGTGCTTAACTCTTTAAAAACTGAACATAAAATCATACCTAAATTACTTGAGTATCGTGAGTATCAAAAGATATTATCTACCTACATTACACCTCTTTTAAAGTTAGCACAAAGAGATGAAAATTCAAGAATATATACAAATTTTTCTCAGACTGGTACAGCTACAGGACGTTTGAGTTCTAAAGACCCTAATTTACAAAATATACCAGTACGCTCAAAACTTGGGCGTATGGTACGTGATGCATTTGTAGCAAAAGAGGGATATAAGCTAGTAAGTATTGACTACTCCCAGATAGAGTTAAGGTTACTTGCACATTTTTCACAAGATAAAGCGTTACTTGAAGCATTTAAAAATGGTGTAGATATACACCTTGCAACATCTACCATACTATTTGGAGAAGAGAAAGCCAAAGAGAAGAGAAGTTTTGCAAAGTCTGTAAACTTTGGACTTCTATATGGAATGGGACCTAAAAAGCTATCTGAAGAGTTAGGCATAAGTTCTAGTGAAGCTAAAGAGATTATCTCCAACTATTTTGCATCATTTCCTACAGTTAAGAGTTTCTTAGGTAGCATACAAGATAGAGTAAAAATAGATGGTTATGTAGAGACTATTCTTAAAAGAAGACGTATTTTTGATTATGAGTCAGCTAATGGTATGCAAAAAGCCTCCTTTATGCGTGAATCAGTCAATACTGTCTTTCAAGGAAGTGCAGCAGACCTTATAAAGCTATCTATGAATGAGATAGACTCTATGATACGAGAAGAAGAGTTAGATGCTTTTATGCTTTTACAAATTCATGATGAGCTTATATTTGAGGTAAAAGAGGAGATGGCAGAGGAGATAAGTAGACGTTTCGTATATACTATGGAAAATGTATTGAAACTTGATGTACCATTGGAATGTAGTGTTAGTATTGGTAATAGTTGGGGTGAGTTAAAGTAGATATGTTAAAATAAAGAAAAAATAGGAGTTTTTTATGAATGTAAATGTTGTTTGTCCCAAATGTTTAAAGGTAAATCGCATACCTAAAAAAGATAGTTATGCCAAAGCAAATTGTGGTCACTGTAAGAGTTCTTTACTTAACTCTGAACCTGTTAGTGTTGATGCGTCTAAGCTTGGTATATTTTTAGCTAATTCTGACATACCTGTAGTTGTAGATTTCTGGGCACCTTGGTGTGGACCTTGTTTACAAATGGCACCTGCTTTTAAAGAAGTTGCACTTAATATGCCTCTACAAGCACAGTTTTTAAAGGTAGATACAGAACAAGAGCAGACTCTTGGAGCTCAATATGGTATACAGAGTATCCCTACACTTATAGTATTTAAAAATATGAAAGAGGTAGATAGAGTCTCAGGAGCTATGAGTGTTGGTAGATTAGAAAATTGGGTTAGACAATATATCTAATGGCAAAGATACTACTACTCGAAGATGATACAAATCTAAATGATACTGTTGTAGAGTTTTTAGAAGAGAGTGGGCATAGTGTAGTTGCTGTATATGATGGCTATGAGGCTCAAGATAAACTCTATGAGAGTAGATATGACATTTTACTTTTAGATGTCAATACCCCTAGGATTAATGGTTTTGAAGTCTTAAAAAAGGCTAGAGAAGAGGGGGTTGTTGCACCTGCTATATTTATAACTTCTCTTGATTCTGTAGATGATTTGGAAAAAGGATTTAGTAGTGGTTGTGATGACTACATACGTAAACCATTTTCTTTAAAAGAGCTTCTGATTAGGGTAGATACTCTACTAAAACGTAGTTTTTTTCATGAAGAACGAGATAGCATAGATATATCTAATAATATCAAATATGATATTAAGAACAATGAGCTTATTATTGATGGATATGTAGTATCTTTGGGCAAAAAAGAGTCTATGCTTTTAAAGTTATTTATGAAAAATGAGGGTGAAGTACTATCTCATGAACGTATCTATGATAATCTTTGGGAGTTTGGTGAAGAGCCAAGCGATACGGCACTTCGTACCTATATTAAAAATCTTCGTAAAATTATAGGGAAGGAGAGTATTGTTAGTATCAAAAAGCAAGGTTACAAATTCAGTACTCAAAAGTGAGAAGAAGTCTCTTTTTAGATTCTTATCTCTCTATTTGGGTATTGTAACTATTATCATATCATTACTATCTTTTTACTACTATAAAACTCAAGAGGAGATTATGCTATCTAACCAACGTGCAAATCTTGAACAGTATGCCTATCGAGAGATAAAGCGTCTTAAAGAACTCCATAACTCTTTTGACAATAAGCACAATATATATCCACGAGATAAACACTTCAAATCTGCTATATATGACCTTGAGTATGTTAAGATATTTTCAGATATGGAAGAAGATATAGATATCATCTTTAAAGAGGGCATATATCAAAATGGTTCATATATATATCTAGTAAAGATGTTGACAACATATTATTTAGGTGCAAAATATCTTATAGTAGAGGTAAAAGATGATACTCTTTGGAAAACAAATGTTGTAAGAAACATATCTATTTACGGAATATTATTTTTCATAATATCTGCTATTTTAGGGGTATTTTTGGCAAATATGTTTGTAAAACCTATGAGAAATTCTATATTACTTTTGGATAGATTTATAAAAGATACAACACATGAACTAAATACCCCACTATCTGCGATACTTGCAAATATAGAGATGATAGATACAAGTAGTATGGATAAAAAAAATATATCTAAAATAAATCGTATAAATATAGCTACAAAGACAGTATCTATCTTATATAAAGATTTAACATACCTAACATTAGAGCAAGATAGAGATAGATTGGATGAAAATATAGATCTAAAGAGCCTTATTGAAGATAGGGTAGAGTATTTTATGGCTATTATGGAGTCTAAAAATATATCTTGCAAATTATATTTAAATGAATCAAGTTTATATATTGACAAAAAAAAGATAACACGTGTTATAGATAATCTTATATCAAATGCTATAAAATATAATCTACGTAATGGAGTCATAGAGATTGAACTAAAAGATAAAAGATTAAGCGTAAAAGATAGTGGTATAGGGATAAAAGAGGAGGAGATACCTTTTATTTTCGATAGATATTTGAGGTTCAATGATTCAGAAGGTGGATTTGGAGTAGGGCTAAGTATAGTTAAGAGTATATTAGATGAGTACAATATAAAAATAGATGTTATCTCATCAGAACAAAAGGGAACAACTATGGTGTTATTATGGTAAAAAAAGTATTGGTTATCTCTTTAGTTATCTCACATCTTTTTGCTACAGATATATATGAAAAGAATTGTATGAAGTGTCATAGAGATCTACCTGTTTCATTAAAAGAGATATTTATGGATTATCTACTTGTTTATGGTGGTGATAAAAATATGAAAGCAGGTATCAAACACTACTTAAAATACCCATCAAAAGATATATCTATGATGTCAAAACTTTTTATTATGAACTATGGTATCAAAGAGAAAACAGAGCTTTTAGATAGTGAGTTAGATAGAGCATTAGATATATATTGGGATAAGTTTAAAATAATGGGAAAATTAAAATGATACTACTTCACACTAAATTCACAATTATATGTTAAAATAACACTATATTTTTTAAATTTAGGAATAAAAATGAAAAAACTTACAATCTTAATCTTATTTATGAACTTTACTCTACTTATGGCTAGTGGAAGGACAATATATGTACATAAATGTATTAGTTGTCACGGTACAAATGGTACAAAACACCCTTTAGATACACTTGCTACCATCAAAGGTCAAAATGTTTCAACGACTATAAAACAACTTAAAGGGTACAGATCAGGAATTTTAAATGTTTATGGTATGGGTGGTCTTATGAGAGGTCAGGTAAAACATTTAAGCGATAAAGATATAGTATCTGTAGCAAAATATATATCTAAATTTTAAACCTCCTGTTTACCATTTATAAATAGTGCTGATACCTCTTTTGTATGTAAAATACTCCATAGTGCTATCTCATCTTCTCTTTTTGGTATTTCAGGTAGTTCAATAATTGTAAAATCTGCCAATTTTCCAACTTCTATACGACCAGAGTTTAACCCTAAAATATCAGCTGGTGTAGAGGTTATACTATCTATAAATTTAGATGCTAATGGTTCTATAGGTATTTGATGGTGCATCATAAGTCCAGCTCTAAGTTCATCTAAAATACTTAATGAGTCATTGGAGCTAAGTCCATCTGTAGCTATGGTAAAAGGAAGTTTCAAATCTTCTATATCTAATCGTCCACACCCTAAATAACGATTGCTTCTAGGACAATGGGCTATGCTATGTCCTTTTTTTGCTAGATACTCAAGCTCTTCTTGGGTAGCTTGAACTGCATGTGTAAAGTGGGTAGGGTATGTATCGAAAGCATACATAAACTCTTTTATGTTTGTAACAGGAGTTTGAGTATTGAAAAACTTTTTAAAAAATGATTTAAATTCACCTTTACCATCTTCAAGCCACTCTCTTTCAGCTTGTGACTCCAAAAAGTGGGCAGATAGTGGAAGTTTATGCTCTTTAGCAACATTTACAGCTTTTTGTAAGATAATAGGGTGTACAGAGTATGGTGAGTGAATGGCTACAGCAGGGATAATACGAGATGATTTATCACAACTCATAGAAGCTTTTACTCTCTCCATAAAGTCACCATAAAGCATATCGGCATATTGGGCATTTGAACCTATTAGTTCATTGAAAAATATAACTCTTTGTGGTGTCTTTTCACAAACTTCAAGTTCATTACCAAAGCTTGATATAGCACCAAATGTGGTGACTCCTGAACGCATCATAGCTTGACACTCTTGCATCATAATATCATTATTGCAAGAGCCTACTAAATCTTCTCTATGTTCTATAACAGAGTCAAGCCAAGGCATAAATGAGCCATATTTTAGTGATGTTTTATTTGTTGAAAACTCCAGATGTACATGAGTATTGATAAACCCAGGATATAATACAGTGTTTGGATTGGTAGCGATAATTTTAGCTTCAGGATATTTTATTTTTAGGCTATCTACATTATCTATATCTTGTATGGTATCTGTAAATGCTATAGCTTTATTGGATATAAATCCTTTAGGTGTATAGATATAGTTTGTAGTTATTATTTTCATATTTTCAATCCTATAATTTTGATTATGTTGTGATTATAGCATATGCTATTTTAGAAAATAAATTTTCCTTCACAAAGCAATTTTATGATACTCTATAGATTATTTTCTAAAAGTAGGAAAAAGTATGAATAAAGATAGATTAAATCAGATAAAAAAAGCAGGTTTTACTCTAAAACCAAATGCTCCTGAGATACGTGGACTTTATGAACGTATCAAGTTAGAGTTTGAAAGTAAAGGTATAGAAGTTATATTGGCAGAACGATCTGCAAAGATGATAGGTTTAGATGGTAAAAAATTCAATCAGATGTGTGAAGAGGTTGATTTTTTAGTTTCATTAGGTGGTGATGGAACACTTCTATCTTTAGTCCGTCGTTCATATGGTTACCATAAACCAGTTGTTGGGATAAATGCAGGTAATTTAGGCTTTTTAGCTGATGTTACTATAGATGAAGTAGATATATTTTTAGAACAGCTTTTTTCAGGAGAGTATCGTATAGATAATCGTATGATGATAACAGGATATATAAAAAAAGCTTCAGGTGCGAAAATAGACTTTTTTGCATTAAATGATGTAGTTATTACCTCTCCTATCCCATCTAAGATGGTAAAGGTTAATGCTTCTATTGATGGTGAACGTTTTAACTCATATCGTGGAGATGGACTTATTATCTCTACTCCTACAGGTTCAACAGCTTACAATTTGGCAGCAGGTGGGCCTGTAGTATATCCTCTTACAGAGGCATTTATCATAACTCCTGTAATGGCACACTCCTTAACAAATCAGCGTCCATTAGTTGTACCTACAGACTTTTATATTGAATTGGATGCAGAGCAGTATGATGCTATAGCAAGTATAGATGGGCAAGAGAGATATGAACTAGAAGAGGGTGATGTAGTGCATCTTGGTGGTGCATCAAAAGGAGCAAAACTTTTGCATAGAAAAGAGAGAAATTACTTTTCAGTACTTCGTGAAAAGCTACATTGGGGTGATAAAAGTTGATAGAAAGATTATATATTAAAGAACTTTTATCTTTTGATGAGGTAGAGTTAGAGTTTCATAAAGGGTTAGTTGTCTTTACAGGTCCTAGTGGTGCAGGTAAATCAGTACTAATGTCTGCGATACTTTCTAGTTTTGGATATAGTGTATTGAGCAATGCAAGGCTTTGTGAGGTATTGGTGAAAAAACCAAAATCTTTAAATAGTCAAAGTTATGAACTTGAAGATGAAATAACGTTGAAAATGATTAAAAAAGAGAAGCTTCGTTGTTTTATAGATGGGCAAAATATCTCAAAAAAAGCTCTTAAAGATATCTTTTCTCCTTATGTCCAATATCTTTCTGTTCGTGATAAAAGTGTTTTTGAATCAAATACACTTATATCTATGTTAGATAGCTCTTTATCGGCAAAAGATAAGAGTTTTAAAAAGCTTTTAAAAGAGTATAAGAAACGTTATCAAAACTATAAAGATAAATTAGAAGAACTCAATAAGATAAAAGATAATGAAGCAAAACTTGCTGAACTTATAGAATTTGCTACATATGAAGTAGATAAAATAGAAAAAATAGATCCAAAGTTGGGTGAAGATGAAGAGCTTATGCAGATAAAACGACAACTTTCTCATATGGATAAGATAAAAGAGTCTTTATTTATAGCTATGGATATATTTTCAGCTGAGGGAGCAGTAGAAGATGTATATAGGTTATTGGAAAAAGATGCTTCTCATTTTACTGATGCATTAAATCAAGTACGTGCTGACTTTGAAGAGACAGAACTTTTAACAAGTGAACTTGAAGAGATGAATGTGGAAGAGGTATTAGATAGATTATCGGATATAACATCATTACAGCAAAGATATGGTTCTATAGAAGAGGCGTTACAATATAAAGATATGAAGAAAAAAGAGCTTGAAGGTTATAAAAATATAGAGCAAGATAAAAGTATGTTAGAGTCATTTCTTAATATGGAGTATATGGAGTTATCAACTTTAGCAAGACAACTTTCAAATTATCGCAAAAAAGAGGCAAAAGAGCTAGAAGAGGTATTGGAAGGATATTTATTTACTTTAAAGTTATCTCACCTTAGTTTTATATTTGAAATTAAATCTTTAGATAATAATGGTTTTGATATATTAGATATTAGATTGGGTGGTTCTGTAGCAAGTACATTAAGTGGTGGTGAGTTTAACCGTGTACGATTAGCACTTATGGTATCGACTATTCAAGAAAATAAAAATGAAGGGGTTCTTATATTGGATGAGATAGATGCTAATGTAAGTGGAGATGAGTCTATAGCCATAGCCAATATGATAACTAAGCTCTCAAAAGTGTATCAAATTTTTGCTATATCTCATCAACCACATCTATCTGCAAAAGCAGATCAGCATATTGTCATAACTAAAGATAATAATTTTAGTAATGTACTAGAACTTAGCAATAAGGGAAGAGTTGATGAAATATCTCGTATAATAGCAGGAGAAAATCCAACTAATGAAGCCATTGAATTTGCTAAGAAATTAAGAAATTAAGCTTATTCTTTTTTATATAATTTGGCTCTATCTCAGCAACTTTAGTGCATAATAGCATTCTACTTTATAGGAGCATTTGTGAACAATAGACAATATTCATTAAAAGTTTTAGAGACAAGCATTACTGATGAAGATGAATTTATCTTATTCTTTGATACTAACTATATGCTTTTTCAAGACCATCTTATCTCTATAAAAGGAGAGCTTTCTGAACGCATAGAAAAGTATTTAGTTCAAAAAGATTTAAAATATTTAAATAATATTAAACTACCACAAGGTCGTAGTAGAAAAGCTTTAGAAGATGAGTTTGGTTTAGGAAAATCTCCTAAAGATAGCCAAGAGTATAAAGAACTAGAAGAGAAACTTAAAGATGAAAAACGGGAAAATGCTGTCAATCAACAGATAGCTAAAGCAGAAATAGCTCAACTAACTAAAAAATTGACCCGTAATTTTGTTGTAATGGATACAATAATTCGTAGTGGAAGAGAGATCAATATTGATGGTGATTTACTTCTATTGAACCGTGTCAATAGTGGTGCAACCATAAAGACAACAGGTAATCTTATTATTACTCAAGTTGTTGAGGGTTCAGTTCGTTGTAATGGTAGTTTTATGATGATAGCTGTCTCACCTAAAGCAAATATAGTCTTTAATGGTGTTGAGGTAGACAATGAACTTTTAACAGATAAACTAAATAGAATAGAACTTAGAGATAGAGAAATATTTATTATACCAGTACTTAAAAAGGATACAAATTGGGCATCGTGATAGCAGTTATTAGTGGAAAAGGTGGTGTAGGTAAAACAACAGCTACAGCAAATGTAGGCTTAGGTATAGCACTAAATAATAAAAAATGTATAGTTGTTGATTTTGATATAGGTCAACGTAACTTAGATATGATTTTAGGTTTAGAAAATCGTGTTGTTTATGATATGGTACAAGTTATGGATGGTGAAGCTAGTGTAAAACAAGCAGTAATAAAAAGTAAAATAGATGAAAATCTTAATTTTTTAGCAGCATCTCAAACTAAAGATAAAAGTACTTTAACATCTGAAAAAGTCAAAAAACTTATTGATGAGTTAAAAGATAATTATGATTATGTTATTTTAGATTCACCAGCAGGTATTGAGAGTGGATTTGAACATACTATTGAGTATGCAGATAAAGCTATTGTTATAGTCAATCCTGAAGTTTCATCTATTCGTGATGCAGATAGAGCCATTGGTATTTTAGATGCAAAATCACAAAAAGTTAAAGATGGAGAAGAGGTAGAAAAATACCTTATAGTAAATCGTATATCAGCAGATATGGTACAAAGTGGGGAGATGTTGTGTAGTGAAGATATTTTAGATATTTTAAATATTCCTTTACTTGGTAAAGTATCTGAAGATAGAGGTGTAATAGATGCTTCAAATCAAGGAAAACCTATTATTTTAGATAATAAATCAGATGCAGGACAAGCTTATGCCCGTATTGCTGGGCGTATATGTGGAGAAAATATACCATTAAAAGATGTAGAAAGTGTCTCAACTGGTATGTTTAAGAAGTTGGCAGGGATATTTAAATAATGTTTTCATGGTTAAAGAAAAAGCAGAGTGCATCAGTTGCTAAAGATAGATTGACTATCGCTATAATGTCAGATAGAGAGAGTAACCAAGATTTTCAATTTTTGGATGAACTTAAAGCTGAGATACTTGAAGTTGTTAAGAAATATGTTGATGTATCTAGTGTGGATATTAAAAAAGAGGTGGAGGGTGACATAGAAGCACTCTCAATAGATGTAGAACTAAATCATAAAGGTTAGTTTATTATGGTAGAACAACCAACTATTTTAGAGCTTTTTCGCTCTTTTTGCTATCAAAATAATGCTAAAGATTTTGAAACAGCTGTTAAATATTTTAGCGTATTTGGTGGTATGGGTTGGTCTGTAGATATGAGTAAATCTTTAGATACACTTATTGCCAATAAAGTATTAAATAATTATCGTTACATTCATGGTGACCTTACAAAAATTACGCACTCTAAACCAACTTATCACGCTATGCTTACAGCTATATCTACAGGTGATAGACGAGAATATTCATCTTTTAAAAAAGTTAATATAGGTAGAGAAGCAGGTGAAGAGGTTATAGATTTTCTTATAAAAGATGGTTTTTTAAAGTTTGATAATTCAGTAGAAAAGCCTATAGATGAGAAAGATAATATCTCTGATAAGTTACTTTTTATTACTCCATTTATGCGTTTTTGGTTTGCTATTATTTCTCCTACATATAAGAGTATAAAAGAGGGTGACTATAGCGAAGTTATGAAGCGTTGGGAAGGGATTAGGATAGAGTTTACAACTCTTATTTATGAGCAGTTATTGCTTGAGTTTTTACAACTTAATTTCAAAAATGAATTTGAAGGTGATCCCATAGATAAAATTGGCTCTTATTATGATAAAAATGTAGAGATAGATATATTAATAAAATGTAAATCTGGTAGGCTTTTAGCTGGTACATCAAAACACTCAAAACAAAAGATGAATAAGTCCGAATTGACAAATTTAAAAGAGAAATGTAATAAAGCTAAATTAGATGTAGATAGTTTTATCTTATATTCTAAAAATAAATTTTCATCTGAACTAAAAAAGCAAAAAAGTGAGAATCTACATCTATTCTCACTTAGAAATATATCTAAATTAATGGACAATCTTTCAGAAAATGATCTCTTGGTATATTCAAATAAGAAGTATTAACTTCTTATTTCCAAGAAATTTTTAGTACTTATATCATCATAAGGTTTATTTAAATCATAAAATGCTCTATAGCTCTTTAAAGCTCTTTTAAAATCTTCACTTTTTTTACTCTTATCTTTCCATATCTCTTTTAAGGCTATTTTCGCTGCGTTCATCATATCTTTAGGGAATGTTTTTATCTCTACATTACTAGGAAGATTTTTGAAAGCTTTTGCATTTTCATATCTAAACTCTTGAAGCATATTCCCTGTCATCTCTTCACTAGCACTTGTTATGATAGCACGATGCTCATCACTTAGTTTTTCCCAACGAGCTTTGTTGAATGTAATCTCCAATATACTTCCAGGTTCGTGCCAACCAGTATAGTAATAGTTTGCAACTTTATCAAACCCCATCATAGTATCAAGTGCTGGTCCTACCCACTCTGTAGCATCTATGGTTCCACGTTCTAGTGCAGTATATATCTCTCCAGCAGGAAGTAAAACAGGATTTGCTCCAAGTCTCTTCATCACTTCACCACCAAGTCCAGGGATACGCATCTTTAGACCCTTTAAATCTGCTAACGATTTTATCTCTTTTTTAAACCAACCACCCATTTGAGGTCCAGTTGTTCCACCTATGAGAGGATAGAGATTGAACTTTGCATACATTTCACGCCACAACTCATACCCTCCACCAAACTTGAGCCATGTTAACATCTCTTCAGATGTAAGACCAAGTGGCATACCACCAAATATACTAAATGCAGGATTTTTACCTTTCCAGTAGTAAACTCCAGAGTGAAAAGCATCTATCTGAGCTGCTGAACAACTATCAAAAACTTGCAGAGCAGGAACCAATATATTTTTAGGAAATACTTTTATCTCCAAAGTTCCACCACTAAGCTCTAAACATCTTTTGGCAAAATTATCAACACCTGTACCCATAATAGGAAAATGTGCAGGCCAAGAGGTAGCAAGTTTAAGAGTTACTTTTTTACCTCTGTTTATATTGATATTTTTATCATTTATGCTATTTTCTTTAGCTCTATGACAACCAGTGGAGATAATGGCTGTAGCACTTAAAGCAGTTGTTGTTAAAAAATCTCTTCTTTTCATTTTAAATAATCCTTGAATTAATAGAGTTAATAGTAACATAAGATAGTTTTTAAAGGGGTAAAATTGGATTGTCATATTTGCAATAAAGTCTGTAATAGTTTCATTCATCAAAAAACAGGGATACAATATTATCACTGTGAAGAGTGTGAGTATATATTTAAGTCACCTAAGTGTTATCAAAATTTTGAAAAACAAAAAGAGAGATATAATCTTCATCAAAATAGTGAAAGAGATGAAGGATATAGAGCATATTTTAAACATTTTTTAAAATTTATTTTACCAAATATTAGTTTATCAGATATTCATAGAGCATTAGATTTTGGTTGTGGTTGTACCTCACTTTTAGCTCAATTATTGGAAGATAAAGGGATTAATTGTGATTATTATGACCCTATATATTATCCAGATAATTTAGATATAGTTAAAAAATATGACCTTATAGTTTCAACAGAAGTTTTTGAACATCTACATAATCCAAAAGAAGTTTTTAAAGAACTTTTAGATAGATTAAATGATAATGGCTACTTAGCAATACAAATAGAATTTCATACCAATGATCAAGTTACATTTCAAAAATGGTGGTATCCACAAGATACAACACATATTGTCTTTTTTAGAGCCAAAACATTTAGTGTATTGTGTGATATATATAATTGTAGATATATTACTGATAATGGTAAAAATATGGTACTACTTAAGAAAAACTCTCCCTTTTAAAAGAGAGAGTACTCCTCTTTCATAGTATTTAAGATGCTTTTATCAGCATTTAAAATAAAAGCATAGTTAAAAAGAGTACCCTTTAGTATCTCTCTTAGCTCTTCTTCATTATTAAACCAGTGTGGGTGGTCAATACCTGGGATTTTAGTCTTTGGAGGAGTTAGGACTATACCTTTTACCCAGTTATTTGAACGTTTTATATACTCTCTTGCTTCAACAATATCTGGTATATTATCTGTAAATATAGCAACTTTATCACTCTTACTTGAACGTGTAGCATTTAACTGTCCATCTATAAAAACAGGTGTAAAATGCTTTGTATATCGTAAACGCTCTATATCATAAGGTAGTGAATTTGCATCACAAAAATGAATTACACGTAGAAGATGTTCTAAATGAAAAGGAATTAAATCTTTTTCTTGATATACATATCCATTTACTTTAAATGTTGTTTTAAAAAGAGTATCGAAAACAGCATATCCATCTACATCACGTTCTAGTCTTTGAATATCAGGTTTTATGAGCTTCATCAACTCTTTATCTGCACCTACATATAGTGTACCATCATTATTTAATATCTGTTCAAATGCTTTACGCCAATCATCTTGAATAAAATTAATATTTGTTTTGTGTGTAAGTATCATTTTTAAAAAAGTTAATTCATGATTTGACAATAAAAAGAATTGAGCCTCTTTTTTTAATACAACATATCGAATAAGTTTAAAAGATGCAAGTTGTATATCTGAAACTTTTATCCATGCAATTTCATTATCTTTTTTAATAATATTTTCATCATCATAGATGATGGCATAAGCACCATTGTCTATAGCTTGGTCTATCTCCTCTTGATTTGAAGAGAAAAATAGATCACCATGTTCTACTTTGGATTGATAAACTGTTGCTGACTCTATGGCTTGTACTTCTGGAGTGTTGGTAAGAACACCCTCTGTTAGATTTAATATATCTTCTATTTTCATAATTAACCTATTGGTGTTCCAGCAGTTTTTGGTTTCTCTGGGCGTATCATACATAGACCATCTTCATCTTTAGCTGCAAGAAGCATTCCTTGACTAATATGTCCCATAAGTTTTGCTGGTTTGAGGTTGGCTACTACACATACTTGTGTATTTAGCATATCTTCTGCACTGTACCACTCTTTGATACCTGCAACTATCTGTCTAGGTTCATCTTCTCCTAAATCTACTTGAAGTAAAAGAAGTTTTTTACTTTTTGGTACTTCTTCTGCTTGTATTACTGTTCCTACTTTAAGAGATGTTTCAAAGAATTGCTCTATACCTATATATGTTATACCCTCTATCTCTTTAAGTTCTGTTTTTTTAGCTATCTTTGGTTCTTCTATTTTATTATTATGTTCAGGTTCTATTTGTTTAAGGATAGCCTCTTCTATGCGAGGGAATAATGGGTCAATCTTTTTCAAATTAAATGGAGATAGTAATTCCTTATTTTGAGTAAGTCTGTTCCAAGAATCATTATCTATCTTAAAGCAAAGAGCATTAGATATTTTTGTACATACTTTTGGCATAACAGGGTAGAGCATTACAGATACTTTTGCCAATATGGAGGCAATAAGTCCATTGAGTGCCATAGCCTTTTCCTCTTCCCCCTCTTTCATAAGTGTCCAAGGTTGATACTTATCTATAGCTTTATTGGCTACAGTTAGTGGTCTCCAAAGTTCTTCTAAGTAACGATGGATTTGCATCTCAAAAAGAAGTGGCTCTAGTTTAGCTAGTGAGCTTTCTACTTCATCTAACTCATTTTGGTAATATTTTGTTACATTTGAAGAGTCAACCTCTCCATCAAAATATTTACCACTCATACCAATAACACGGTTAAGTAAATTTCCAAGATCATTACCCAAATCTGAGTTAATACGGTCAATCAATGCTTTTTGACTAAAATCACCATCTCCACCAAATGGTACTTCACGAAGCATAAAGTAACGGAAATTGTCTAATCCATAGGCATCTGCTACCTCTTTAGGATTAACTACATTACCTTTAGATTTTGACATTTTTTCCCCATCACGTGTCCACCAACCATGAGCAGCTATATGTTTAGGAAGAGGGAGTCCAAGACTCATCAGAAATGCAGGCCAATAGATGGCATGAAAACGTAAAATATCTTTACCAATAAGATGTACACGTGCAGGCCAGTAGTCCATATTGGCATCATCTTTACCATAACCAAGAGCAGTTATATAGTTCATAAGAGCATCAAGCCAAACATACATTACATGTTTTGGATCATTCATATCAGATGGAAGTTTAACACCCCAATCAAAAGATGTTCTTGTAATGGAAAGATCTTGAAGTCCACCCTCTACAAAACGGATAACTTCATTTTTTTTATTTCTTGGTAAAATACAATCTGGTGTATCATTGTACCAAGCTAGTAGTTTGTCTTCATAAGCAGATAATTTAAAAAAGTAAGATTCCTCTTCTACTATTGTAGTACTTTTACCACACTCTGGGCAAAATTCACCATCTACAAGTTGTATCTCTGGAAAAAATGTCTCGCAAGATATACAATAGTGACCCTTGTAGGTATCTTTATATATATCACCTTTAGAGTACATAGTACTAAAAGCTTTTTGAACACCCTTCATATGCTCTTCATCTGTTGTACGTATAAATTTATCATAAGAGATGTCAAATTCATCCCATAAGTTTTTAAAAGTAGCAGATATTTTATCAGCATAATCTTGAGTACTTTCACCTCTTTTTTTAGCCGCTTCTTCTATCTTCTGCCCATGTTCGTCTGTACCAGTGAGAAAAAAAGTATCTAACCCAGTCATACGTGAGTATCTAGCAAGAGTATCTGCGATTATTGTTGTATATGCATGACCAATATGTGCGATATCGTTTACATAATATATAGGTGTAGTAATATAGGCTTTTTTGCAAGAGTTTGACATAAAGTGTTTCCTTAAACAAATGAGTTTTTTGGTTTACATGTAGTGTAAAGTTAATAACTATTCTATCTAAAGTGTGCTGTAATGGTGATAAAATAATAAATTTTAAATATATTTAAATATATATAGTATAATAGCATCACTTTATGGAAAGAATAGAATTAACAAAAGAGTAAAATATGAAGAAAACTAAATATTCAGAAGAAGAGAAAAGAAAGATTTTAGAGAAGTTAGATGAAGAACGACATTTAAATCAGAAGGCTTTAGATAAAGCAAATCGTAAATCTCAAAATAAATATGATGAGCTTGAAAAAAAGAGAATTTTAGATAAATTAAATAAAGAGAGATTAACTAAACAAAGAAGAGAAGAGATAAGTAAAAATAGAATTAATAACAAAGAACTTTATACATTTAGAGATAAGAAATTCTATAAATTTGAAAATATGAGAAGAGAATATTATATTTCTGTAGATGATTGTAATATCATATCTCCTAGACCTATTAAAATATTTTTATATTATAAAACTTTTGGTGAATTTAAAAAAGAAGAAGTATTAATTAAAACCGAAGTTTTTTCAGATAAATTTTTTATATCATATAACCCTGTTCGTGTTTATTTTAAAGAATATTCTCTTGAAAATGCAAGATTATAAAATATAATTTATGGTAATAATTTACCAGCTAAATATCCTGAGGCAAAGCTCCATTGTAGATTGTATCCTCCACATGGTCCATCTATATCTATAACTTCACCACAGAAGTATAGACCATCTATCTTCCTACTTTTCATAGTATATGGGTCTATATTTTTTAGTGATACTCCTCCACGAGTTACCATAGCCATTTTAAAGCCTTCATGTCCTGTAACAGTAAGAGGAGTCCATACAAGTAGTCTTATGAGTTTATCTCTATTTGTACCATTTTGTTTAAATAGATTTTTATTTGGGTCTATATCTGCTAGTTTGCATAACTCTAAACTAAGAGATTTTGGAAGTAGTGTTAGTAGTAGTTCTAATGTTGTCTGATGTGGATTTTTTTGAAGTAATTCTTTAAAATGTTGACGTATTTGTTCCTCATTCATACCCTTTGTAAAGTTCAATAAAATTGGTACTTCATCAAGTTTGGAGAGTATTGGAGTTATTTCTCTAGAGAAGTCTAAAACTACAGGACCACGTATGCCATCTTTTGTAAAGATTATATCTCCTTTAGCTGTAAGTTTTTTATATTTTTTTATATTAACATAGATATTGACCTTTGCTATAGTATCGGCTCTACACTTTTCTACCCATCTCTCTTTTACCTTTAAAGGCATCATAGCTGGATATATATCTGTAATTTTATGTCCTAAACTTTTAGCTATATTATATCCATCACCATGGCTACCTAAAGTAGGATAGCCCATACCACCAGTTGCCAATATTATATTATTTGATATGAAGTTATCTGTTTGTGTTGCTACACTTGTTGTATTGATACTATTATGATTAATGCTAATTACTCTTTGAGAGCATAAGACATTTACCCCAACTCTTTGCATCTCATTTTTTAAAGCATTAACAATAGTATCGGATGAGTGAGTTTTAGGAAATACACGAAAACCATCAGGTGCATGACTCTCTACACCTATACTTTTAAAAAACTCTATAAGAGCATTATTGTCCAAAGAGTCAATAGCAGGTGATATAAAACGTCCATTTTTACCAAAAGAGTTTATAAAATCATCATTTTTTAGAGTATTAGTAAGATTACATCGTCCCCCACCAGTGGCTTTTAGTTTCCGTCCAATTTTAGATAATTTTTCTAAAAGAAGTACACTTCTTCCATCTCTAGCAGCTTTTATAGAGGCTATCATACCAGCAGGTCCAGCACCTATAACTATAAGATCATATTTATTAGACATTTTATCTTATATACAAATCGCTTGTTTTGTTTTTTCTTGATTTAGCTTTTTTATGAGTTTTAATGATAACTCTTCATAATGTTTATCATCAAGATTTAATTGACTTTTTAACTCATCTAGATTAGCTTTATATGCCCAAGCTTTTAGTAGTTTCAACTCTTTTTTTGTAAGTTTAAGTTTTAAAGCCTCTTGAAGATCATCTTCCTCTTTAAGTGGGTTTACCAATTTTTTTATATGTTTTTCAATCTCTATTTTTAAAGTAAGCAATATTTGTCCTTATTTTTTGAAAGTATATCAAAAAAAAAATATTTCAGTTTTAATTTTGATTTTTTATTATATTATAAAAATCTATTTTACTAAAAAGGTTTATGATGAAATTACAATTTAAAGTATTTATAATATCTATATCTATATTTCTACTTATAGGTTGTGGAGATGGTTCTTCTTCTAGCGATTCTAAAAAAGAATTATGTTCAGAGAGGATAAGTATTACAAAGAATAATCAAGTAAATAATCTTGCTGAATGTAAAAATCTTAAACTTTCTGTAGATATGAATGGTAATAATAAAAGTTTATATTTATTATTGACAAATGAAGATAAGAGTAATAGTAATAATATAATGATAACTCATAACTTAAAAAAGATAAAAAATTTAAAATCTATAAACTATATATCTGATAATAGGGTTAATATTCTTTATGCACCAAAATATGTTCAAGAATTTAACTCTAATATTATAGATTTATTAAAAAAAGATAATAATCAAAAAAAATCAAAAAAATTTGTAATAACAAAAAGATTAAATAAAAGTGAAGGTGATAAAAAAACTTTTTATTTAGATAAATATTCAAGTGGTCCAAAAACTGATGCAATATTAAGAAAAGTGGTTTCAAATGTATCAACAGAATTTGGAAATAAAACGCTTAATATATGGGTATCTGATGATGCCTTTGGATATGGATGTGCTAAGAAGAAGTGTGTAACGCAAGATATGGTAGATACTTTAGCAGATCATTTTTTAAAAGATGGTGATGATAATGATATTTACGATTGGGATACAAATATATTTGGAGAAGAATGGGGAGCTAAAGCAAATAAAAAGAATAATAAATTTATAGATGAAACTAATGAAATAACCATACTTTTAACAGATATAGATAATGATGATAGTCCATCAGGAGGTACAATGGGATATTTCTGGGCTAAAGATAATCTTAAACAATTATATTTGAGTGGTTCAAATGAAGAGATAATGTTCTATGCTGATTCTGTTATGTATGCAAATGAGGATAATGGTGATTTCTGGCAAAAAGAGATGTATTCAACTTTAGCACATGAGTTTCAACATATGATCCATTTTTATCAAAAGGCTGTTTTACTAGATGCTGTTGATGATACTTGGATTAATGAAATGCTATCGGAAACAACTGAAGATCTTGTAGCAACCAAGATAAAACATACTGGTCCTAGAGGTGTATCATATACTGATGGAAGTGCTGGTAGTAGTGGTAATACAAAGGGAAGATACCCAGAATTTAATAAAGTTGGTATAAATCGTTCCTTAACACAATGGCAGGGTGATACAGCTGATTATTCAAAAGTAAGTTCATTTGGTACATTTTTAACTCGTAATTATGGTGGAGCTAAAGTACTACATGATATTGTTTATAACAATAAAGAGCATGAAGATGCTGTAATGTATGGTGTACATAAGTATGCTGGAGCTGAAGATAAAACTTTTAGTGATCTGCTTCAAGAGTGGGGAGTTGCTGTAATCCTTTCAGATAAAGATAATCTACAAGATTTACCAACATACAATACAGGAGATTTTACTTATGATACATATAAAAATAGTACATATAAATTAGGATCTATAAACTTTTTTAACTACGATCCTAAACCAGATATCAAAACATCATCTGGTAGTGTAGAACCTGAGTCGAATTACTACTATAAGATAGGTGATAATTTAACAGGTATTATCGATATAAATATAACATTAGATAGCTCAACTAAAGCTACACTCATCGCGAAGTAGGAGATATCTATGAAAAAAATTATAGTTTATATGCTAATATTAGGAGTAGTTATGGGTTGTAGTAATGATATAGATAATTTAAATTTATCAGGAAAACTTTATATGAAAGGTTCTACTCCTCATACTTATCTAGTTATAGAAGATACAAATACTCATAAGAATTATAAGATAGAAAATCCAAAAGAGTTCAATCTTTTATATAAACAAAATAAGATAATCAAAGTTAAAGCTAAGTTAGTTAAAAAAGCTATATCTTCAAGTTTCCCTGCTATTATAGAGGTATTGAGTATTAAGAAGTAGCTTATCTACTTCTTCCTTTCTCTTCAAACTCTTTATCTATTACCTCTTGCATATCATCTTTTAGTTTTTCATACCAGTTCTTATCAGCATTGCTAACATCTATAGTTGGTAAAAAATGATAATATACTTTTGCAGAGTGAGCAGTTTTATCGTGTTCATTTAGAAGTTTTTTACTACCTGTTATAACTATTGGCTGAACTTTTAAACCAAGTTTTTCTGCAATAATTTTTGTACCACTTTTAAATGGCAACAGTTTTTGATTTTTTGCTCTTGTTCCTTCTGGAAATATAGCAACTGCTCGCTTATATATCTCTCTTGATTCCTTTACATCCTTTATAAACTTAATCAATGCAGATTTACTTCCTCTATCTACAGAGATCATCTCTCCATGAATAAGTAGATTACCAAACCACGGTGTATCAAAAAGTTCTTTTTTTGCAGCCCATCTTAGATAGTTATTTTGTACTGCTTCAAGACCTATAATATCTATAATACTCTGATGGTTCATAACATACATATCGGCATCTTTATCAAGTTTACCTTTCTTAAGAGCTATCCCACCTATCATCCAAAGTGTTACTGCATTAATATAGTGAACAATAGATGATTTGTATCTACCAAGAAGCATTAATGCAGGAATCATAAGTACTGCTGTGTTAAATGAGATTACAAAAGCACCCCAATAAAATCTAATTTTTGCAAATATCTTCATCTTTTATCCATCCTATTATTCCATTTTTGTATTTTACTTTTTTGTATCCTTTTCTCTCACTTAAAAGCATAGTTTTAAATTTTGTATCTATAGTAGTACTTATATCACTTGTATATGTTGGCAATATATATAGTGGAGTACCTTGTGAGACACATATGGTTTTATGTGGTATATATAGTGTCAGAAGTGTAATTAGAGATATAGTAGAAAGTATAAGATAGAAGAAATCTATCTTAAGAAGAAACATTATAAAAAAGAATATTATAAGAGTAAAAAGGGTATATTTTTTAAGTTTTTCAAAGCTATCTTCTTTAGGATTTAGTTCAGATTGTGTACTAACAGTTGTATCTTTTAAATTTATAGATACTTTTTTCGATATAAATTCTCTTTTAAGAGTATTAAAATATGTAAAATGTAGTAATTTCTGTTTTGAAGGAACTACTACATAAAATTCACCTGAAACTTTTGAAAATTTACGCTTTATATTTTCTATACCAGATTCAATTACATTTTTAAGACTCATATCTTCAAGATTAGCTTCATAAGCTTCTATATTTAGTGTAATTATATAATTATTTTCATCATAGTTTGATACTTGTGAATTTTTAATTTTTAAATCAGTTGCTAAAATATTAGAAAAATCATTATTGCCTTTAAGCTTTTTAATCGGTATGTATCGTGATTTCAATTTACTAGTTAGAGTATTATCTTTTATAATTAGAGATGGAATATAAATATCACTATTTTTAGCCTTAAAATAGAATGTATAGAAACTATCATTTCCATTATGAACTATAAGGGGTTCTTTAAAAATAGGTTTATTTCCCAAATTAAATTGAAATAATGGAGTTTTATTATCATTTTTACCAATACCTATAACAGTAACTGGAAAGAGCTGATTTATATATACTTTTTTAGGAATATATGAATATTTATAGTTGCTACTAGCATTAATTATAACTGTTAAGCTAAGCATAACTCCTAAAAAGAAGTTAATAGCTTTTTGTAGCTTCATTAGTTTTCAAACCCTTGAAGCATACGTACTCCATCATCTGAACCAAGAATAGACTCTAATGCACGTTCTGGATGAGGCATAAGTCCAAATACATTTTTAGTTTCATTACAAATACCAGCTATAGATGTAACAGAACCATTTACTACTACAGGATTACCTTCACTATCTGAGTAACGAAGTAAAATTTGGTTATTTTCTTCAAGTTTTTTTAGTCCCTCGTCATCTATATAGTAGTTACCATCAGCATGAGCTATAGGGATATTAAGTACTTCACCTTTTTTACATTTATTTAAAAAATCATTATCATTATTGATAACACAAAGATTTTGATGTTTTGAGATAAAGTGTAGATTGTTGTTACGTTTTAATGCACCAGGGAGTAGTCCTGCTTCTGTAAGGATTTGAAAACCATTACATATACCAAGTACTTTTCCACCATTATTGGCATAACTACTAACAGCTTTCATAACTGTTGAAAAACGAGCTATAGAGCCTGAACGTAAGTAATCACCATAAGAAAATCCACCAGGTACAACAACTAAGTCTATATCTACTGGTAATTTTTCATCTTCATGCCATACAAGCTCTGTCGTATGACCAAGTTTTTCGAATGCATATTGGGTATCAAACTCACAGTTTGTCCCTGGAAATCTTAATACTGCTACTTTCATTATCTTATCTCTATAGTATAATCTTCAATAACAGTATTGGCAAGAAGTGTCTCACACATCTCTTTTACTTCAGCTTCAGCTTTTTCTTTATCTTCACTATCTAGTTCCACAATAATCTGTTTACCGATACGTACATCTTTTACTTCTGAAAAACCTAAAGAGTCCAATGCGTGGTGAGATGCTTTGCCTTGTGGGTCTAGTACACCCTTTTTTAAAAATACATTTACTATTGCTGTCATAAATCTTCCTTATTTTTTTCTATTTTGAATTCTATCTAATACTTGTTTATAGGCTTCAGTAAGTCCACCAAGACCTTGTCTAAATCTATCTTTATCTAATTTCTCATCAGTGTCTTTATCCCAAAGTCTGAAGTTATCTGGACTAAGTTCATCAATAAGAATAATATTACCATCTTTATCTCTACCAAATTCAAGTTTAAAGTCAACTACTTTTATATCAAGTTCGGCATAGAACTCAGAAAGTAGAGTATTGATGCGTCTAGCCATATATCTAATGTAGTCTAGCTCATCAGTGTCATTTACAAGATTTAAGATAAGACAGTGTTGATCATTGAGTTTTGGATCGCCAAGCTCATCATTTTTATAGTCAAATTCTACAAGTGTAAATGGTAATATAGTTTTATCTTTAATACCAAGATTTTTACTAAGACTTCCTGTAGCGATATTTCTTACTATAACTTCTATACGTATCACTTCAGCACGTTTATGTAGCATATTGTTATCATCTAACATATCTACATAGTGCGTAGGAATACCTTTTTCTTCAAGATATTTAAATAACTCTGTAGAAATTTTGTTATTTAATGCACCTTTTCCATCTTCACTGGATTTTTTTTCACCATTAAAGGCAGTTAAAGAGTCTTTAAACTCAGAGATAAGTAGGTTTTTGTCCTCTGTTTCCCATATTTTTTTTGCTTTACCTTCATAAAGAAGAGTTGTTTTTTTCATTTACTTATTTCCTTTATTTGTAATAATTAATGCTTTCAATATATCTACGGCAGATTTAAGTTGAGCATCTTTGTATAACTCTTTTTCTGTTATGATACTCTTATTTATTTTCGTTATATTGTTTTCTTTAGAGCTATTAGTATCTATAGATTTTGTACTGTTATTATCTATTTTTGCTAGTTCTACCTTTAAGTGTTGTTTCAATTCATTCTCTTTAAGTAAAGCAGGATCTTCTTTAAACTCTATTTTACCTAAATGTACATTTATATCAGGAGTTACACCTACATTTTGAATAGTACGTCCACTTGGCAAATAGTATCTAGCTATAGTTATCTTAAGAGCTTCTTTCTTATCTATAGGAATAACTATTTGAACAGAACCCTTACCAAAAGTTTTCTCTCCAACTATAACAGAACGATTGAAATCTTGTAACGCACCAGATACTATCTCAGATGCACTAGCACTACCACCATTTACAAGGGTTACAATAGGGGTACTAGTATCAGTATGCATTTTATGTGCTTTATAGCTGATATTTTCTCTGGTATCTCTACCTTTTTGACTTACAATAGTACCTTTATTAACAAACATATCTACAAGTCCAACAGCTTGATTTAGAAGTCCACCAGGATTATTTCTAAGGTCTAATATGATACCTTTTGTAGAATTATGGTCTTTTATAGCTTTTTTTACACCATTTACTACTTTTTGATCAAAAGATGTGATATGCAAATAAAGTATATTATTATCAATAGTTTTACTATAAACAGATTGAATTTTGATTATATCACGAATAATTTTTATTTCAAGTGGTTTTGGCTCTTTTTTTCTTATGATAGTTAAGGTAATAGGAGTTTTAGGTTTACCTCTCATCAGTTTTACAGAATCATCTATATTCATACCAATTGTAGCTTGATTATTTATTTTTAATATAATGTCTCCAGCTTTTATTCCAGCTCTAAATGCAGGAGTACCATCAATAGGAGCTATAACGGTTAAAGCACCATCTCTCATACCAATAGAAATACCAAGTCCACCAAATTCACCTTTAGTCTGAACAGATAAATTTTTATATGATTTTTCATCCATAAAGTTAGAGTGTGCATCAAGATTAGTCATGAGACCTTTTAAGGCTTTATCTACAAGTACGCTTGTATTGACATCATCTACATATTCATCTTCTATAAGATTTAAAATTTGTGTAAATTTAATATAAGCTTTTAATTTCTCTTTAGGAGAAGAGTGCATTTTATTTGTTCTATTATTGTCATTGGCTTGTGCAAAAGAACCAAGTAAATAAGCAGATGTTATAGTAGAAATAAATCCTGCTATTATTATTTTTTTACTTTTTTTGATCATATGATATATATCTCCAATTTGATTTATAATTTTAGTTAAAAACATCTAAGAAGTTGCTTTTTATAACTATAACCATACAAGTTTAATAATAGTCAAATAGAAATAAAGAGTATTATTGATATATTTTATTAAATAAACTTGACAATATATGACTCAATGTTGTATAATTTGTTTATAAATAACTATTTAAGGAGGTATTTTATGAATATCTTAGAAAAATTAACCAATCAAATGCAAAGTACAATAGAGTCTGGTCTCTCTTTAGCTTTGCACAATAAAAATCAAGAGGTAGATCCTATACATCTTTTATGGGCATTATTGACCAATACAGGAAGCATACTACATCAAGCACTAAATAAGATGAGTGTAGATAAAGCTGCTATTGAGTTAGAGACAAAATCTTTAGCCAATAGATTGCCACAAGTATCTAGTGTAACTAAAGAGAATATTAAACTTGGACAAAATTTAGTTCGTACACTTCAAAATGCAGAAGGTGTTATGGTTGCAAATGGTGACCAATATCTAGCTGTTGATGCTTGGCTTATGGCAAATGTTGGTGAGAGTTTTATAGAAGATACTATCGGTAAGTATATTGAGATATCTGAGTTTGAAAAGACTTTAGAGAGCATAAGAGGTGGTAAACAGATAGAGTCACAATCTGGTGATGAGACTCTTGAGGCTTTGGGACAATATGCTGTAGACTTGAACCAAAAAGCACTTGATGGTGAGCTTGACCCTGTGATTGGTCGTGATGAAGAGGTTCAACGTATGATGCAAATTCTTATTCGTAAGACAAAAAACAACCCTATACTAATAGGTGAACCAGGAACTGGTAAGACAGCTATTGTAGAAGGACTTGCACAGCGTATTGTCAATAAAGAAGTACCTTTAAGTTTGCAAAATATGCGTGTAATGAGCTTAGATATGAATAGACTCATTGCTGGAGCAAAGTATAGAGGTGAGTTTGAGGATAGACTTAAATCTGTTATAGATGAAGTTAAAGAGGCAGGGAATGTCATCTTATTTATTGATGAGATACATATTATTGTAGGGGCAGGTGCAAGTGAAGGTGGAAATGATGCAGCAAATATCTTAAAACCAGCTCTTGCTCGTGGTGAGTTACATACTATTGGTGCAACGACACTTAAAGAGTATAGAAAATATTTTGAAAAAGATACAGCACTACAACGTCGTTTTCAACCTGTTAAGGTAGATGAACCTAGTATAAATGAGGCACTACAAATTCTTAGAGGTATTAAAGATAAGTTAGAATCACATCATAATGTAAATATAACTGATTCTGCTCTTGTTGCTGCTGCTAAGTTGTCTGATAGATATATTACAGATCGTTTCTTGCCAGATAAGGCTATTGACCTCATAGATGAAGCAGCAGCTGAACTTAAGATGCAAATAGAGTCAGAGCCTACAGAGTTAGCTAAAGCTAAACGTGAAATCTCTACATTACAAGTGGAAAAAGAGGCTCTTAAGATGGAGGTAACTGAGAAAAATGCTTCACGTCTTGAAGAGATAGAAAAAGAGCTTGCCGATATGGAAGAGAAGCGTTTATCATTGCAAACACAGTTTGATACTGAAAAAGATGTTTTTAACCAAATAGCTGAAGTAAAAACTCAAATAGACTCTCTTAAGACTCAAGCTGAACTTGCAAAACGCTCTGGTGATTTTAACAAGGCAGCAGAGATAGAGTATGGACAGATACCTGCCGAACAGACAAAATTAGCTACTTTTGAAGAGAAGTGGAGCGATATGATGAAAAATGGTACATTGCTTAAAAACTCTGTAGATGAAGAGATGATAGCAAGTATTGTTAGCCGTTGGACTGGTATATCTGTTAGTAAAATGCTTCAGGGAGAAAAAGAGAAAATCTTAGCTATAGAGAGTATCTTGCGTAAAGAGGTAGTAGGACAAGATGAAGCTCTTAAGGCAGTAGCTCGTGCTATTAAACGTAACAAAGCAGGACTCAGCGATACTAACAGACCAATAGGTAGCTTTATGTTCTTGGGACCTACAGGGGTTGGTAAAACACAAGTAGCTAAAACTTTGGCTAAGTTCTTGTTTGATACTGAAAAAGCACTCATTCGTATAGATATGTCTGAGTATATGGAGAAACATGCAGCTTCACGTTTGGTTGGTGCACCTCCAGGATATGTTGGGTATGATGAAGGTGGACAACTTACAGAGGCTGTACGTCGTAAACCATACTCTGTAGTACTTTTTGATGAGATTGAGAAAGCACACCCTGATGTTTTCAATACATTGTTACAGGTCTTAGATGATGGACGTTTAACAGATAATAAAGGTGTAACAGTAGATTTTAAAAATACTATTATCATTATGACATCAAATATAGCTTCGGATAAGATTATGACTATATCTGATAAAGAGCAAAGAAGAGAAGCTGTAGAGGGTGAACTCAAACGAAACTTTAAGCCAGAGTTCCTAAACCGTCTTGATGAGCAGGTAATTTTTAATCCATTGGATTTAACAGCTATTACAAGTATTGTAGATATATTGTTTAGAGATATCCAAAACAAGCTTGCAGAGCGTGATATAACTATTGCCCTAACTGATAGTGCAAAAGCATATATAGCTAAAGCAGGATTTGACCCAGTTTATGGAGCAAGACCACTTAAGAGAGCATTATATGAGGTAGTAGAAGATACTCTTGCAGAACTTATCTTGGAAGATAAAGTAGTTGAAGGCTCAAGTGTAATATTTGATGTTGTTGACGAAGAGATAAAAGTAGAGATTAACTAGTAGTATTGATAAAAGTAGGGAAGGTTTAAAACTCAAACCCTCCACTTTCCCCCTTACTCATCGAGTCGTAGACAGTTTTTACATAACTATCTCTTAGTTGACAATTAAGAATCTTAGTACACTTGAAACAGCTATTAACTTGATGTTCTATTTGACATAGTTCAAGTTCTACTTTTTTTTGAGCAAGAGCTATTTGCCATTCATCAAGTATTTGTTCAGACATTAAACACCTAACTCATAAGCAGTTTTAAG
>JALUBF010000022.1 GCA_027045015.1 Sulfurovum sp. | reverse complement strand
GGTATTTGAAACATACTGTTGGGGGTGTCATCATCAAACAGCTGTTGCTTTTGCTCCTCCTTTTTCTGAAATAGCATCAAAAAGAAGTGCTAAGGAGATAGAAGGAATGATAGCAGATCCTAAAAATGTCTCTAAGATATTTGGTTATAAACGTAATGCTATGCCAGCATTTAAACTTAAACCAGAAGAGCTTAAAGCTATTACTGCTTATATACTATCTTTTAAAGAGACAAATAATGGAAATAAATAATGTTTAGACTATCTAATTTACTAAAATCAGTTCTTCAAGATAAACCAGCTCGTGTACTAAATGGGAGTATAGCTATTTGGAACTTTACTAATCGTTGCAATCTATCTTGTTTGCACTGTTACTCTAAAGCAGATTTAGATGCTATAGATACTTTAAGTACGGAAGATATTATGAGTACTCTACCAAAACTTAAAGCCAATGGTGTTAAGTTTCTTATCTTCTCAGGTGGGGAGCCACTTACAAGGAAAGATCTTTTTGATATAGCTAAACGTTGTAAAGAGCTAGGTATTGTTACTTATCTCTCTACAAATGGACTATATGTTAAGAAGAGTAATGCTCAAAAGATTCTTGATACTTTTGATTATATTGGGATTAGTATTGATGGTAGTCCAGATGTTCATGATAATTTTAGAGGCCTAAAAGGTTCTTTTGTAGAGTCTATGAAAGCAGTTGATTTACTCAATAGCTACTCTCAAACAAAAGTAGGTATTAGATTTACTATCACTAAAGATACTTATGATGATTTAAAGTTTATTTTTGAATTGGCAGAAAAGCATAATATTCCTAAAGTTTATATCTCTCATTTAGTCTATAGTGGTAGGGGTCTTGAAAATCTTGAGATGGATTTAAGTAAAGAGCAACGTATTAGTGCTGTAGATTATATATTGGATAAAGCATTTGAGTATTATGAAAATAGTAGAGATATAGAGATAGTCACAGGCAATATGGAGATGGATGCTATTTTATTTTATGATAGATTTTCACAGAAGTATCCACAATATGCAGAGGAGATGAGAAAAAGACTTATATCATGGGGTGGAAACTCAGCAGGTAGAAAATTACTCAATATTGATAGTGAAGGTTTTGTAAAACCAGACCCATTTTTTCCTGTAACTATAGGCAATATTTTAAATCAAGATTTTTCAGATATTTGGACCAATAAACCTACAGAGCTATTGGAAAAATTACGTATTTATCCAAGAAAATTGGGTGGAAAATGTGCAGAGTGTAAATATTTAAATATATGTAATGGAGGCTCAAGAAGTAGAGCTTATGCTATATATGGAGATATGTGGGCAGAAGACCCTTCATGTTATTTGAGTGAAGAGAAGATAAAAAGGAAGTAGATGGGTAAAGTATATTTAACAGGGGCAGGTCCAGGAGATATAGAACTTCTTACAGTTAAAGCCTTACGTGTAGTAAAAGAGGCAGATGTAATCATTTATGATAGATTGGCAAATCCTGATATATTAAAAGAGGCAAAAGATGGCTGTGAGTTTATCTATGTGGGCAAAGAGGATTCTCACCATACTCTTCCACAAGATGAGATCAATGAAGTTATCTATCAGACTGCATTAAAACATAAAGTTGTAGTAAGGCTCAAGGGTGGTGATCCTTTTGTTTTTGGACGAGGAGGAGAAGAGGGTATCTATCTACGTAAACGCAATATTAAGTTTGAGTTTATTCCTGGTATTACTTCTGCTATCGCTGTACCTGAGTATGCAGGTATTCCTGTTACACATCGTGGAGTAACAGTCTCTTTTAGAG
>JALUBF010000021.1 GCA_027045015.1 Sulfurovum sp. | reverse complement strand
TAGCATTAGGAGAACACATAGCCATTATGATGAATACTCCTGGATCTTTCATCTCCATATTGTAACCATATATCTGATTTGCTAACTGTTTACCATTTACAATATTTTTCTCAAACCAAGAGCTTTTGCCAGAACTCAATATGTGAGATATAGCAGATAGTGCAACTTGGTCATCATCTTCAAAGTTTGGGATAGAGTAGGTGATAGCAAGAGTATCTACTCTATTGCTGTCTTTATGTAATATAGCACGTTTAGCTCCATCTATCTTAGGCTCAATAGCTGTAACTTTTGGAATCTTATGTTCACTTTTTATATCTCCAAAATATTTTTGAGCATCATCAAATACTTTTTGAGCTTCTATATCTCCAGCTACAACAAGTACAGCATTATTTGGTTGATAGTAACGATGGTAGAAATCTCTTATATCTTCTATCTTCCATGATTGTATATCTTGCATAAATCCAATAGGTAACCAGTGGTATGGGTGGTAGATAAAGTGTGTGTTGAAGAGTCTAAAATATAGATATCCCATAGGATTATTGTCTGTTCTTAAGCGACGCTCTTCGGCTACTACTTTACGCTCTTTTTGAAACTCTTCATCTGTAAGATTTAGATTGTGCATAAGTTCTGCAAATAACTTTAATGTCATATCAAGATTTTTCGAGGCAGTTTTTATGAAGTAGTGAGTCTTATCAAATCCTGTTGAAGCATTGTTTACCCCACCATGACTTTTGACGATATGGTCAAACTCTCCCTCTTTTAGTTTTTTTGTAGATTTGAAGTTAAGGTGTTCAAGCATATGAGCCATACCACTTTTACCCATAACTTCATTACGGCTTCCAACTTTGTAGTAGATATCTGTAGTTATGACACCAGAGTTGTTTTTCATAGGAATGACTACAATTTGAAGACCATTATCTAAAGTTTTTGTAAAATGTTGAGGCAGTGAATTTGCCATAAGTACTCCTGATATTAAAAATAGTAAATAGTATATGGTAGAGATTGATTTTATCATTTCCAGTCTGCACCAATAGCTTCAGAGATGTTAGAGTAACCATCTTTTTTTAGTAAAGTAATAATACCTTCATTTATCTCTTTTATGAGAATAGGACCTCTATAGACTAACATAGAGTAGACTTGTACTAAAGATGCACCAGCTTTTATGCGTTTGTATGCCTCTTGAGGCGAGTCTATCCCCCCTACAGATATGAGTAGTGTTTTATCGTAAAACTCTTTTCCTATAGCACGAAATAGTTCATAAGATTTATCTTTCAATATAGCACCACTAAGTCCACCAAAATCTTTTTTATATGGGCTATCAGTTAAGTCATAATCTATAGTAGTATTGGTAGCTATGATTCCATCTGCTCCTGACTCTACTGCTGTTTTACAAAGAGATAAAGCATCTTCTTTTGTCATATCTGGTGCAATTTTGAGCAATATAGGTTTAGTAGTTATAGCTTTACCCATACTAAATATAGCCTTTATAAAACTCTCATTTTGTAAATCTCTTAACCCTGGAGTATTTGGTGAAGAGATGTTAATAACTACATAGTCACCATAATCTTTAAAAGCTTTAAATAGTTTTTCATAATCATCTAGTGCTTCATTTTCAGGAGTTAGTTTGTTTTTACCTATATTGATACCAATAGGGTAGTCAAAAAATTGTATCTTTTTTAGACGTTGAAGCATATAATGGCTTCCTCTATTGTTAAAGCCCATAGCATTTTGTATAGACTCTATATCTATGAGTCTAAAAAGTCTAGGTTTTGGATTTCCATCTTGAGGTTTTGGTGTTACTGTACCTACCTCGGTAAAACCCATACCTAAATTTGGCATAGCTTTAATGTACTGACCATTTTTATCAAATCCTGCACCAAGTCCAACTGGATTTTGAAAAGTTCGTCCAAAAATAGTCTGCTTTAGTAGAGGGTGTGTAACAAAATATTGTTTAGTAAGACATTTGTTAAGAGGGGGACATAAGGCTGAAAATCTAAGTCCAAGACCTGCTAAGCTATGAGCTGTTTCAGGATCAAGTTGAAATAGACATTTTTTGATAGTTTGATAAGAAAAAAAAGACACAATACTCTCCGTGTTAAATTAGATAAGTATTATATCTAACTATCAATAAAAAAAGTGTACTCCCAGTGTTATACCTTGTATCGTATTGGTAGATTGTATATCTTTTGTTTTATAGTAATGGTATGATAAATCTATATCGATATTATCTGTAGTGTAGATAATAAATCCACTATTTAACCCATAGTAGTAACCTTTACTGTCTATATTTTGATTGGAGTCATATTTTATATACCCCAATGTTGTACCCAAATAAGGTCTTATTTTTGGAGTACCAAACATACTGTCTAGTAAAATCTTATCTACCTCTACATCAAAACTTTTATAGTCTTTATTTGCATTAAAGGTAAATATAGTTCTAAACTCTAAAGTTTGTTTACCATAACATAATCCAAATGTAGTATCTTTTTTATTTACATTAACTAAATTATTTTTAGTATCTATAGAGTTTATAGATGTAGTAAGACCTATAAATGGAAACTCTTCTGCATCAGCCATAAGCATAGTTTGATATAAAAATATAAAAATTAAAATAGTTTTTAACATAAAAATCCCTAATTTATTTATTGGTATTTGTTAGCACTTTTGTATTTTGTAACGTTTTTTCTTCATAAACTTTTACTCCCTCTAAATACCCACTAATTTCCTCTGTCTCATACTCTATACCTTCAGGTACTTCTTTGGAGTGTAGTTGTACTGCACACTGTTTATAGTTTGGTTCAAAAGATTTTGGATCAAACTCTGGTATGGTTATGGCATTTATCAGTTGCTCATTGAAGTGAAATGGTACAAATATATTTCCTTCTCTTATTGTTTGGCTAACTTTAACTATAACATCATCTACTTTACCACGAGTTCCAGATAGTGAGATTCTATCACCACTTTTTACTTTTAGTTTTAGAGCATCTTTAGGATTAAGGTCAACCCACGCTTCAGGAGCTAGTGCATCAAGTATGCCTATAGTTCCTGTTTTGGTACGGGTATGAAACTGCTCTACTGTTCGTCCAGTATTTAAAATAAGTGGTAATCCTTTACAAGCCATTTCACTTAATGGTATCCAATCAACAGGAAGTAGTGAAGCTTTTCCATCAGATGTTCTACATGGCATATCTGGAGTATATAGACGTTTTGTTCCATTTGGTGCTTGTTCATTACAAGGCCACTGTATACCTCCTAATTGTTCTATCTTCTCATAAGACATCTCAGAGTAGTCACAAAGTTGTCCTTTACTTACGCGTTTTATCTCTTCAAATACATCACGAGGAGAGTTTAAATCTTTAAAGAGTAACTCATATTTACCTTCAAAATATTTGGAGAATTCTATAACTATATCTAAGTCACCTTTACTATCACCTAATGGTTCTACAGCTTTTTTTGCAAGGTTACAACGTCTTTCTGAGTTGGTGTAGCACCCCTCTTTTTCACTCCATGTTGCAGCTGCAAATACTACATCAGCTATCTGTGCTGTGTCAGACATAAAGGCATCTTGTACTACTAATATATCTAGTTTTTTTAGAGCTTCTCTTAAGGCATTTTGGTCAGGGTAGCTTACTAATGGATTAGTGGCTACTACCCAAAGAGCTTTTATCTCTCCACGATTGATTGCATCTACTATCTGAGGGTAGGCATATCCTCTTTTATTTGGAACTAAATCAACAGGTACATTGATTATATTGGCAAATGCTTCTCTATCGGCATTGGAGCTATAGTTTCTGTATCCAGGGATAGAAGAGGTAAAGCCAAATTCACGAGTACCCATAGCATTACATTGCCCAGTGATAGACATAGGAGATGCTCCTTCACGACCAACATTACCAGTAATTAGTGCAAGATTACAGATGGCAGATACAGTATCTGTCCCAATACTACTTTGGTTCACACCCATAGTCCATGCAGACATAACAGCATCTGCTTGAGCATATATTTTAGCTAGATTGTAAAGCTCTTTTACCTCAATACCTGTTATATGTGCTACCTCTTGAGGAGGGTAGTTTGCCAATATATGTTTCTTGAACTCTATATATCCATTGGTACGTTCACGTATAAATTTCTCATCTTCCCAACCTTGTTCAAATATGATATAGCACAATCCATTAATAAGTGCCAAATCTGAACGAGGTTTTAGAGGTACAAATATATCAGCATTTTGAGCTGTTTTAGATTTGCGTGGGTCAACTACTATAACGGTAGGTTTTTTACCTGTTACCTTTTTATTTTTTGCTATGTGAAGTTTTAAGATAGGGTGATTGTCAGCTATATTTGCACCTATTAGCATAATAACATCAGCCTTTTCAAAATCTTCATAACATCCAGTTGGTCCATCACTTCCAAATGTCTGTTTGTAGCCCATTACAGCACTTGCCATACAGAGTGTTGTATTGCCATCATAGTTATTGGTCTCAAGTCCTAACTGCGTAAATTTACCAAGTGCATAGAACTCTTCTGTTAGTAACTGCCCTGTAGATATGACAGCAACTGCACCCTTTCCATACTGCTCTTGTATGCGTTTAAATTCATCTGAAGTATGTTTAAATGTCTCTTCCCATGAGCTTGGAGTTAGCTCACCATTTTTTCGTATGAGAGGTTTTTCTACACGAGAGTCGGCATAAACCATCTTGTGTTCACTAAGTCCCTTAGGACAAAGTGTTCCAAAGTTTACAGAGTGTAGTGGGTCTCCTTTTGAGTAAACTGCTTTTCCAGCTTTTACACCAATATACATACCACACCCTACACCACAGTAACCACAAGTACTTCTTACCCATTTATCTGGTGCTTTATCTTTTGAAACTTTTCCAAATATTGGGTCATCAACTAGTGCATATTTCTCTTCTTTTATATCTAAACCTAGAAAATCTTTTGCTTTTTTTATTAAATTCATATTAATATTCCTTGTTATATATTTTATATATTATAGTTTTTTTTATTGTATTTTAATTACTATAGTGATTATTTTATCACTTAATAGCGTAAAATCACCTCTTTTAAGGGGTGGATATAAGTGGTATCTGCTGGAAAATATGCTATAATCCCACCATTGAATCGCAATCAATGCTACGAAAACCAAGTAGTCAATTCCTTTCAAAACATATAGTCTAGGTAGGATATACCCGACTTTAAATACTTGTCTGAAAATAGCCATTTAGGTTATGGAACAAGAATCCACCTCATTTATGGGGTGGAGTATCAAGAGCAATATATTCTATTTTTTCTTATATTTAAATTAAAGTAATAATAGCTATTTGTTTATTATACGTTTCGCAAACAAGAACTTTTTATGGTAATGTCCATAATAAATAGGAGATATAATAATTCCTTTTTTTGTGGAAGCTGCATGTATAAATTGACCATTACCTATATATATACCTACATGAGTTACAGGTATACCTCTTGATTTGTCAGTAAGAAAGAAGAGTAAGTCACCTTTTTTAAGATGATTTATATCTATAGTTTTTCCAACTTTTGATTGTGCATATGCTGTACGAGGTAGGCATATATTATATTTTTTATAAAGATACTGTACATATCCTGAACAGTCAAATCCTTTTGGTGTAGTTCCTCCCCATACATATCTACCACCTTTGAAGTACTTTGCATCTTCCAATAATTTTTGTTTCTCTTGAGATGTTAAGATATATTTTTTACCATGTTTTTTAGCCTCTTCTTTTGCTTTTTCTATACGTTTGGCTCTATCTCTAGCTATCTTAGCTCTTTTTGCTCTATACTCTGTACGGTGTAGTTCATCATATAAAGCTTGTAAGGAGTACTCTGAAGCTTTTTGATTAAGACAGGCATTTTCTGTATGAAATAACTTTTTACTCTTTAGAACTCTTCCATTCCTATCTGTAATAGTAAAGATATTGGCATGTATATATATGGATAATATTAATAAATTGAAAATTTTAAGCATAACTGATAATATCAAAAAGAGAATTAATTTAAGCTATAATTACACTTATGGATAATCAAACAATAATAATAGGAGGTGGAGCTAGTGCTTTGATGTTAGCTTCATTATTACCTAAAAATAGTGCTGTTATAATAGAATCCAATGATAAATTGGGGGCAAAACTTCTCATATCTGGTGGAGGAAAATGTAATATAACTAATGCCAATATGGGTACAAAATACTACTTGGGAGAGGCTGATTTTATAGCACCTTCATTAAAGGCATTTAATGAAAAGTCACTTTTAAGATGGCTCGATAGACAAGGACTTGAGCCTGTACTTCGTAAAGAGAGCCAATATTTTTGTAAAGATTCAGCTAGTCAACTGGTTAATATTTTTAAAAAAGAGGTCAAAAAACAGACTGTTTTATTGGATACAAAGGTAGTGTCTGTAACTAAAATAGATAATATATTTTATGTAAAGACAGATAAAAAAATATATACATCAAAAAGAGTAGTTGTAGCTTCTGGTGGGCTTAGTTTTCCAAAGCTTGGAGCTTCAAATATAGGGCATGAGATAGCTAAGTCATTTGGACACATCATAAGCAAAACTGCACCTGCTTTAGTAGGCTTTACTGTACAAAAAGAGCAGTTCTTTTTTAAAGAGCTTTCAGGTACATCAACCGATGTAGTTATAGATGTTAATGGAGATAAATCTAAAGGCTCATTACTCTTTACACACAAAGGCTTGAGTGGTCCAGCTATTTTAGATGCATCACTTTACTGGGATAAGGGGCAAATCACTATAGATTTTTTACCAGATTTCTCTTTTGAGAATATAAAAGGTAGTAAAAAGCATTTATCTTCTCTTTTGCCTATTCCAAAACGTATTACTAAGGCTTTTTTGGTACAATTAGGTTTACAAGACAAACCATTTTACAAAATTTCAGATAGTGAGTTAAAGCTTTTACATATTTTAAAAAATTATAAATTTGCACCATCGGGTACATTTGGTTACTCTAAGGCAGAGGTAACAAAAGGTGGTCTTTTAACAGATGAGGTAGATAAGATAACTATGATGAGCAAATTTTGTAAAGAGTTATATTTTATAGGTGAGGTGTTAGATATAACAGGTAGATTGGGAGGCTATAACTTTCAGTGGGCATTTTCAAGTGCTTTTAGTTGTGCTAAATATATAAAAAAGGGAAGAAGTGAAGATTAGAGTAAATTTATTATTGTTAGTGTTAGCAATATTTATAATGAGTGGATGTGGAAAAGTAGAACAAGTAGTTGTAAAAAATCCAGATGCTTGGAATAAATCTCAAAAAAATGAGTTTTTAGAAATATTAAAAAATGATAAATATGAATCAATATGTAATCAAAAACCATTATATGAAAGTGTTAAAATAAGTCAAAATTCAAAATTAATGACAAAACTTTTGATAGCATACAGTAAAAATCTTGCAAATGGATGTATAAATTTACATCAATTTAAAATAGCACAAAGAAAGCGTAATTCTTTAAAATACTCTTCAAAATATGTAACATATTTACAATATATCGATGCAAATCTAATAAAAATGCAATTACAAGCAGGACTTAGTATTGAGAAGATTTTAAAACCTTATGTACCAGAGTACATTCAATTTGAATCTTTAATAAATAGTTATAATCTTTTAAAAGATAATAATATATCAAAAAAATCTTTATATAAAATACGTTTAAATATAGAGAGAATAAAATTGATGAAACCAAATCTTGGTTTTACTTATGCTTTAGTAAATATACCAGAATTTAAAGTGCATATTATAGAAAATAATAAAACTTCTTTAAGTATGAAAGTAATTGTTGGTAAAGAAAATAAACAGACCCCAATCTTTTCAGCCAATATGAAATATATAGTATTAAATCCTACATGGAATGTACCAAATAGTATAGCACGAAATGAGATTATTCCTAAGATGTTAAAAGATCCTAATTATCTTTCAAAACATAGATTGGTTCTACGTCAAAGTTATATTCTTAATTCTAAAAATATTAATTTTAATCCCAAAAAAGCTAGAAATTATGTAGGTGGAAAAGGTGCAGTTCCATTTAAATTTATACAGATGCCTTCAAGTCATAATGCCTTGGGACGTGTTAAGTTTATATTTCCAAATTCAAATTCTGTATATATGCATGATACTCCAGTAAAACGCCTTTTTAAAAGAAAAGTTAGAGCATATAGTCATGGTTGTATAAGACTTGCTAAACCTATGAAAATGTTGCAGTTTATATCATCAAACTATACAAATACTACACAAAAGCAAGTGCATAGGGAATATAAAAGTTTAAAAACAAATTATTTATCTATATCAAGAAGATTACCTGTACATACTGTCTATTTAACAACTTATGTAGATGACAAAGGATTATTGCATATATACTCTGATATATATGGATATGATAAGATACAGAAGTTAAATTTTAA
>JALUBF010000020.1:24848-34418 GCA_027045015.1 Sulfurovum sp. | reverse complement strand
CTGTTGTGGTATTGGCATCACTATCTATTGTGTCATCACTACCTTGATCTTCTGCTGATACTTCATATCCAGCTGGTATTGTAGTAAGATTAAACTCTACTTGGTAATCACCTGGTGTAAGATCTGTGAAGCTATATTTACCATTACTATCAGTTGTAGTTGTATTAACTTCATTTCCATCACTATCTAAAAGGTTAACAGTAACATTCTCTACACCATCTTCTCCACTATCTTGGATACCATTATTGTTTGCATCATTCCATACATAGTCTCCGATACTTGCCAATTGATGGATTCCCATATCCCAACTTGTATCATTCTCACCTGCATCTAGTGTAATGACTTCTGTTTTACCTGTTGTGGTATTGGCATCACTATCTATTGTGTCATCACTACCTTGGTCTTGTGCTGATACTTCATATCCAGCTGGTATTGTAGTAAGATTAAACTCTACTTGGTAATCACCTGGTGTAAGATCTGTAAAGCTATATTTACCATCACTATCGGTTGTAGTTGTATTAACTTCATTTCCATTACTATCTAAAAGGTTAACAGTAACACTCTCTACACCATCTTCTCCACTATCTTGGATACCGTTATTGTTTGTATCGTACCATACATAGTCTCCGATACTTGCCAATTGATGGATTCCCATATCCCAGCTTGTATCATTCTCACCTGCATCTAATGTAATGACTTTTGTTTTACCTGTTGTGGTATTGGCATCACTATCTATTGTGTCATCACTACCTTGGTCTTCTGCTGATACTTCATATCCAGCTGGTATTGTAGTAAGATTAAACTCTACTTGGTAATCACCTGGTGTAAGATCTGTAAAGCTATATTTACCATCACTATCGGTTGTAGTTGTATTAACTTCATTTCCATTACTATCTAAGAGTTTAACTGTAACACTCTCTACACCATCTTCTCCACTATCTTGTTTACCGTTATTGTTTGTATCGTACCATACATAGTCTCCGATACTTGCCAATTGATGGATTCCCATATCCCAACTTGTATCATTCTCACCTGCATCTAGTGTAATGACTTCTGTTTTACCTGTTGTGGTATTGGCATCACTATCTATTGTGTCATCACTACCTTGATCTTCTGCTGATACTTCATATCCAGCTGGTATTGTAGTAAGATTAAACTCTACTTGGTAATCACCTGGTGTAAGATCTGTGAAGCTATATTTACCATTACTATCAGTTGTAGTTGTATTAACTTCATTTCCATCACTATCTAAGAGTTTAACTGTAACACTCTCTACACCATCTTCTCCACTATCTTGGATACCATTATTGTTTGTATCGTACCATACATAGTCTCCGATACTTGCAGATTCTACAAATCCAAAATCAAATGTATGATTGTTGGTTCCAACAGTTGGTATATCATCAGATGAAACACTAATATCACTATCGTTATTGTCTACTTCTCCATCACTATCTGTAGATTCTGTTGCTGAAGATTCATTAGCTTTTGTAAGAATTTTATCACCTAATGCTGATTGTTTATTATTACCTTTTATATTTGGTATTTTTATAGTATATGTTTGATTAGGTATAAGTTCTGTAATATTATAATCATATCCATTATCTGTATCGTCTGTAGTTGTAGAATCGCTAGAGAAGATGTAGATACCACTACTTGAAGTGTTTACTTCACCTATTTTATTGTCACTATTATCAAATAGCTGAACAGTAACCCCCTCTATCCCTGTCTCATTAGCATCTTGAATACCGTTGCCATTAGTATCTGCCCAAACACGGTTACCTATCTCAATAGGAGCTGGTTCTGTAAGGAGTTCTATATCTCCCATACCTGCAGCTTTACCTGTAAATTCAACTCCATTTGAATTTAAATGTGCATACCAATTAGAATTATTTCCATCTTCGAGACTAAAAGTCTCTACACCATTCGTATGCCAATATGCTTTACCTGAATTATCTACAGGATGTGGATCAGAAATGACACGTAGTATCTGGTGGCTACCCTTAAGAAGTGCATATGAACCACCTCCAGGGTTAGCTGTCTGGTCACCAGAGAAATCATTAAAGAAATCTAACTTATCAGTATCACCATTTGGTTCACTAAATGCATTTTGTGGACAAGCAGGGTCTGTTCCCTCTACTTTATATTCACCATCTACAAGACAAACACGTCTCATCTCCCCACTACCATAAGAATTTTCATTAGCATCACCCTCTGAAGCTGGTGGATACGAATCATTATCATTATTTCCTATCTGTAAACTATAACGATCCATAAATGCTAAGTACATTGTATTATTCTCATCAAAAATAATGTCTGAAAGAATAGGTTGATTGTAGTGATCCCAATATCCACTTGATTCACTCTCTTTATTTTCATCTGTCCATGCATAATAGTGAGGATCTTCTGAAGGTGTTCCCTCATGACTACGATCATACCCCATTCCATACTCTACTTTAGTCTCTAAACCATTAGTAGAGGGGTCATCAAGGTCAAATGAAAAAACGTAAGCATTAAGATCATCTTTATTTTGAGACTCATTAGCATCACAAACAGCTCCTAGATACCCCTTACCATTATGAATGGTAATAGCCCATGGACGAAGAGTACCAGTCTTATTGTCATTATCATCTTCACAACTTGGAGCATTTAAGTCATCCAATTTATACTGATGTACTTTAGCACTATCTATGCTATCGTTATCAATACCATCTGTCTCTATCTTAATGATAGCTCTTTCTTTTAGGTTTACTGTCCATAATGTTTTACTCTTAGCATCATAAGATAGTCCACCATATGCCATCTTACCTATTTTAGCATAGGCATCATTATCGTGTGTTTTAACTGTAGGGTCATCATCAAGAGCGTTATCTCCTGTACGATTCACATCTCCTAAATCAATACTATTACCATCTGCATCTTGAGTTAAATCAAAATAGTGTAGTTCATCCGAAGGAGTTGTAGCTTTATAGTTAGTGTACCAAATCCTACTTGGATTACCATCGGCAAAACCAGCGTGTCGTTTAAGTAAGCTTGACATATATATACGGTGATCTTTTGGCTCTGTAGCAAGTCCCCAAACAGTCCCTACATCTTTTTGCTCTAACAAAACAGTAGGTCTAGGTCCTGTCCCTTGACTATTATTCCCATCTTTATAATCTTTATTTAGTTCAGTATCGGTATAGTGGTTAGAGACAAGATCAAATGTATCGCTATTCTTACCACTACCTCCTGCAAAGATGTTAGTTACATAATCTGGTTGAGCAACAGATGAGTAGTCATTAGGATTATGCAAACCAAAATTAACTGTATCTCCATCTTTAACAAACCTAACGTGTGCATTTGATTCACCTCCATCTGGACTCTCATCAAGATAGCTAGGCCACTCACTAAATGTTACACGAACATCTCCAGTCAACCCAGTTAGTGTATAATTACCATTATCATCTGTTTCATCTGTAGCTGTATCTCCTGCACTATCAACAGCATCTACTCTAATATCCTTAACACCATACTCATGGGCATCTTTGTATCCATATGTGTTAGTCTTATTACCATCAACTGGAATATCTTGAAATACTGTACCAGATATATCTGCCCATATGGGTATTGTCAGCATAGACAATCCTACAATAGAACTAAAGACATACTTACTCTTTTGATTCATTCTTTCCCCTTAAATCATCTTATTTTTTATAAAAAATAATAAGTATTATTTCATAAGATATCTTTAAGTACAATGAAAATTATCTATTTATACGCCATTTATTTATTTTTTCTATCCAAGTGATACTATAGTGAACACGATCTTTTTGTGCTGTTTGAGTAATAAGAGTATATGAAAATGGTATAGCCTGTATATCAAGCCTATTTTTAGCCTCTACTTTTATCTTACGTATATGCTCTTGACTACTTGGTAGTTCTAGAAGTTTTTTAGCTTTTTGTGCTTTTTTATCTTTTATTGCATAGGCATATAGACTATTATCTCTAGCCATACCAGCTAAAAGATATTTACCTTTACTACTTTTTACTATAGCTAAACTAAGTACATCTATATCATCTATATGTTGTAGTACTCTCTTTGTTTTTATATCTATATGGTATATAACACCTTTTTGATGCTGATAATCTGACTCATCTATGGCTGAACACCATAAAGTATTGTCATCGCAGTCATAAACTATGGAAGTAAAACCATAAGGGTTTGTAGCAGATGGAACTATATCATCAAAATGCATAAAGATGGAGAGTTTACCTGTATTGCTATCTATCTTATAGATATTTTTTTGTAGATTGAATGTTGTTGGATATATAGATATAAATGGCATTGGTACAAGATAAATATTGCCCAAACTATCTAGTGAATAGGTACTAAAATATCCATACTGTTCCCACTGTTTTGGGTGCATTACATTTCTAAAGTTTTTACCAAAATATAGAGCTATACCTTTATATCTCTTTTGAGATAAGTCTATAATCACAGGCTGTGGTATCTTTAATCTTTTTAAAAAATTAGGTAATTTTATACAACTATGTTGTTTTTTAAAAGTACCTATGTTATAGATAGATTTTATATGGGTTTTATCTATACTATTTTTTTTACTTATAACAATATAACCTGCCATAAACATAACCAAGATAGAGATAATGATAGGAAGATATCTACGCATCAATGTTCCTTTTTAATTGGTATAAATTTTGCTCCCACAGTACAAGGCCATACCTTTACATGAAGATTTCCATCATCACCTATGACAGTATCTGCCCAACAATACTCATGCCCTACTCTTGAGTCGTTATGTATGCGTGGAACATACCATAGTACAATATGTTTATCTTTTATAGACTCTCCATCTCTAATATAACGCTCTACTCCATCCTCTTTTAGATTACAACATGAACCAAGGGTAAGCAAGTCTCTATCTCCTTCACTCTTTTTAAATTTAGTTGCAAAAAGTGTAGCATTATCTCCTCTGCTGTTGTCACCAAACTGCCCATGGTTTGGCTCAATGTAGTAACCATTGGTTTTATCTAAAGAAGAGACTATTTTATAAGGGTACCTACCTAAATACTCCCTCTTTAACTGCTCACTACCACCTACTTCTTGATTGCCACTATCTACTACATGTTCGCTATGCTCTTTTTCCCATACTTTCCAACCACCATCATAACTGTAGAGATTCTCTTTATCTCCCAATGCCATATCTATACGCATAACTGGTCTATATATAGCGTGATCTCCACAACCTCTACCTTTATTTACTCCTACTACACGAAATGAACCATCATCATAAAACTCAAAACGGTTCTCATAACGATAGTTACAAGCCATAGGCCATTTAGGATTACGAAAATCTTGAGTTAACATAAAACCATTACCATTATGTAGTGGTTTAACTTGAGGTCCATTAAATGCTAAAACAACAGAAGTGGAAAAGAGTGGACACCCCATAGCATCATTGTATCCAAAAAGGTAGTTATCGTCTTCGCCACGGACAAACTCTACTCTTCTACCCTCTATATAACTAGTGGTATTTGTATCTAAACTACTAGAGCCTTTCTCTTGATAACTAACATGCCAATCTACAATCTTTGCAGAGGTAAGAACAGGAACTCCTTTAAAAGATATATCTCTTATCTCTAAACCATCTGAACCAGTAAGACGATAACTAATCTTCCAGCCGTTTTTTTCTAAGAGAGTATTTTTTTGACAAAAATGTTTCATAATATAACGATTTTGTAAACTTCTCTCACCAATACAAGCAGGAGTTGTAGTCTTACCCAATCCTGCCCACTTTGCAGCTGCTAATTTCATCTGAGTCAAGTCTATAACAGCCCACAATGCCTGCTCTTTTTGATGGTCTGAAAAAGTTGGTGCAACACATAAATGAGTAGTATTCTCACATGGAGAATCTTTCATAGTTCCTCTAACATTTGCCATAGTTATATCTTTTTTAGATGGGGTAAATCCCAACTCTTTTTTAACTTCTGGAGCTTTAAGGGCAATAGCCTGAGCTATATGTGTAAGACGTAAAGAGATATCTGGTTGCATATTTGAGTAACGCTCTACCGATAGTACTTTTAAAGTATCTGTATCTACAATAGCACGTGTAGTAGTATTGGTTACAAAGTTATATTTTTCAGCCTGATAACAGTGATGTAATTGACATATATTTTGAGATTTTGCATCTAATGTACTCACTATAGCAGGGAGTATTCTCATCATATCATTATGTAACAGTTTATTACCATCTTTTGTATCTTTTAGAAACTCTTTATCTTTTAGAAGTAACTTTTGAGCTCTCTTAGCCCTAGTATCTAGTTCATCTGATGATAGAGGAAGAACTGCATTACCACTTTTTATCATCGCCTTTAAATCATCTATATAGCTCTTAACTTCAGGGATATTTTTATATACATCATTATCATACTTTGGAAGTATAATCTTCTCTTTAACTAATTTATGGCTATTATCATCTTGCTTTTTAGTTGGCTCTTGAGGATAGAACCAATAACCTGTAAGTCCAACTACACCTATAAGTGCAATCAATATACTTATTTTTATCTCTTTAGTCACTATTTATCCATTTCAAAATAATATGGGGGTTGTATCTCTATATAGATTATAACACTTAAAGATAAAATTATAATACCAAGAGTAACAAACCATAACTCTTTTTTACTCTGTGTTCTGTTGTAATTTCCAATAAGAACACTCCAAGGAGAGAGAAAAAATAGTGCCATAAATAGATGTTGTACCCTAAAACCATAATAGTAGTCCAATAAAGTACCAAATAAAGATATGGCAAATGCAAAAATTAGTTGAGCATAACTATCTTGAGGTGTAGTACGTGGGTCAGTTAGCATAAAAAGTATAAATACTATAAATGATACGGAGTAAAAACGATAATATACACTCTCCATTAACAACATAGGATCAGATAGTACTACAATAAAATATTGTAATATCAAGTAACTAAATATAAAAAATATAGGAATAATCCACCGTTTTATACGATATAGTATAGCTATAGCTACAATAATCACAACAACTGCTAACCATATATTGTGACCTAATTGTCCCAATACAAAATGTGTCTTATTGTAAAAAAGAAATAATCCAGCCATAAGTGCAAAATTGGAAGGATTGAAAAAATGTGAGTTTTGATAACTCAAAAAATGTTTTTGAGCTAAAGCTATAGCTATAACTATAAAATATATAGAATAATCTGTAGATACCATCATAAGTACTACACCAATAGCTGTAGAGAGAGATGAAAAAGATACAAAATCCAATTTCTTATTTTGTATATAATAAAATAGATGTTCTAAAAAAAATGTAAATATAAGTATGTAGAGTATGTCTAACCAATCTAGGTAGATATGGGCTTCATATCTACCTAAAATTAGTATAAGAAGAAGGTTGATAAGTTGCTGTTGTTGAGGGTGCAACTTTATCATTTTAAAAGTAGAGTCTTACTCTACTTCTGCATCAATAACATCGTCATCATCTGCTTTTTTTGCTTCTGGGTTTGCACCACCTTGCTCTTTGGCATAAGCTGCTTCAGCTAATTTGTGACTTTTTTCTGTTAAAGTTTTTACTTTCTCATCAATTTGCTCTTTAGTAGCATTATCATCTTTAAGTACAGTTTCAAGTTCAGCTATAGATGCTTCTATGCTCTCTTTCTCTGTTGCATCAAAGTTTTCACCAAGATCTGTTAGAGTTTTTCTAGTTTGGTGAATAAACGCATCAGCTTGATTTCTAGTTTCTACTAACTCTTTTCTTTTTTCATCTTCAGCTTTATTTGCTTCAGCATCTTGTACCATTTTTTCTATCTCTTCATCAGAAAGTCCGCTCGAACCAGTGATTTTAATCTCTTGAGATTTACCTGTACCTTTATCTTGAGCAGATACTGTTAAAATACCATTAGCATCGATGTCAAATGTTACTTCAATTTGAGGTACACCACGTGGAGCTGCTGGAATATCTCTAAGCTCAAACATACCAAGTGATTTGTTGTCTTTTGAGAATTCTCTTTCACCTTGAAGTACATGGATACTTACTGCTGGTTGATTATCTTCAGCTGTTGAAAATACTTGTGATTTTTTAGCAGGAATTGTTGTCCCTTTTTCAATCACTTTAGTAGTTACTCCACCTAAAGTCTCAATACCCAATGACAATGGTGTAACATCAAGAAGTAATACATCTTTAACATCACCTGCAAGTACACCACCTTGGATAGCAGCACCAAGTGCAACAACTTCATCTGGATTTACAGATTTATTAAGCTCTTTACCAAAGAATTTTTTCATCTCCTCTTGAACCAATGGTACACGAGTTGATCCACCAACCATTACAACTTCATTTATCTCTGAAGTACTAAGTCCTGCATCTTTAAGTACAGACTCAACTGTTTTTATAGTAGATGCTACCAAATCAGTTATAAGAGATTCAAATTTAGCTCTAGTAATCTTAGTAACTAAGTGTTTTGGTCCTGTTGCATCAGCAGTGATAAATGGAAGATTTATCTCAGTTTCAGTTGCACTTGAAAGCTCTTTTTTAGCTGTTTCAGCTGCATCTTTTACACGTTGAAGTGCCATAACATCAGCTTTTACATCTATACCTGTCTCAGATTTGAACTCATCAGCTACATAATCTATGATTTTATTATCAAAGTCATCACCACCAAGGAATGCGTCACCACCAGTTGCCATAACTTCAACTACACCATCACCAGTCTCAAGAGCTGTAACATCAAATGTACCACCACCAAGATCGTAAACTACGATTTGTTCAGACTCTTTTTTATCAAGCCCATAAGCAAGTGCAGCAGATGTTGGCTCATTGATAATACGAAGTACATTCAACCCTGCGATAGTTCCTGCCTCTTTTGTTGCTTTTCTTTGTGCATCATTGAAGTATGCAGGAACTGTAATAACTGCATCAGTTACAGTCTCACCAAGATAAGCTTCAGCGTCCTCTTTCATCTTCATAAGTACTTTTGCAGAGATCTCTTGTGGAGTATATGTTTTACCAGCAATTTCAACTGCACAAGCACCACTTCTATCTATTACATGATATGGAAGTTTCTCTTGAGCCTCTTTAGCTTTATCTTCATTCATCATAAGACCCATAATTCTCTTAATAGAGTAGATAGTCTTCTCTGGGTTTGTTACAGCTTGACGTTTTGCAGATTCACCTACTAAAACTTCACCTTTATCTGTAAATGCTACTATAGAAGGAGTTGTATTTTTACCCTCTTTATTAGCTATGATTTTTGCTTCACCATTTTCATACACTGCCATAGCAGAGTTTGTTGTTCCTAAATCTATTCCTAATACTTTTGCCATATGATTATCCTTTAAAATTTATTTTGTAAGGTCTACAACCTACATATATTTACTTACAAGTAGAAACCATCGCTGGACGTAAAATTCTATCCTTGATAGTATATCCTTTTTGCATAACTTGTACTACGTCACCTGCTTCATGCTCATCACTCTCAACTTGCATAATAGCTTGATGTACTTCAGGGTTAAACTCACCTTCACAAACTACCTCTTTGATAT
>JALUBF010000020.1:0-24748 GCA_027045015.1 Sulfurovum sp. | reverse complement strand
TTGATAGTATATCCTTTTTGCATAACTTGTACTACGTCACCTGCTTCATGCTCATCACTCTCAACTTGCATAATAGCTTGATGTACTTCAGGGTTAAACTCACCTTCACAAACTACCTCTTTGATATGATTTTTTTCCAATATCTTTTTGAGTTGTCCATAAGTAAGATTTACACCCTCTTTCATCTGCTTTAATACTTCAGAAGAGTTATCTTCATCTGCACCGTCTATAGATGCTAAAGCATTTTCAAATGAATCTATAACTGCCAATATATCTTTAGCAAAACTTTCATTTGCATACGATACGGCATTCATTTTATCTTTTTCTAAGCGTCGTTTAGCGTTTTCAAAGTCTGCATGTGCTCTTAAGTATTTATCTTTATACTCTGCAGCTTCAGCAAGTGCAACCTCTAAAGGGTCAACATCTATAGTCTCCTCTTTAGTCTCGTCTAATTGCTCTTGTGCCTGAGACTCTTCAAGATTTTCTTGTTCTTCTTTGCTCATTATCAGACCTCCTTTTATAGATTAAATTGCATCAATTTATAAATGCTTGAGAGTATTATACAACATTGAGTCTATATTTGTCAAGTCTTAGTTGAGTCATTTTGACTAAAGTATAATTTTTTAGATGTTTAATAGGAGAAAATTAAAAATTACAATAGTATATATGGCACAATAAGCTCTTTAAAGAAGTAGTGAAAATAGTTTGAAAAAATAATTTGGAGAAATAAAAATATAGTAAGAGTAAAAAGGTGTTGCCAATTGACAACACCATATAAGGTAGTAACTTAGTTACGGATACCCATATCTGCTTTGATAGTGTTCCATCTTTTAAGATCTACTTTTTTCAAGTATCTCATAAGTCTTCTTCTTTGACCAACTAATTTAAGTAGTCCTAGTCTTGAAGAGTGATCTTTTTTATTTGTTTTAAGGTGCTCTGTAAGGTAAGTAATTCTCTCTGTTAAAAGTGCTACTTGAATCTCTGTTGAACCTGTATCGTTTTCGCCTCTTGCGTACTTAGCAATAATTTCTGCTTTTTTCGCCTGATCTAAAGCCATAATGACCTCCTGATGGGTATAAATTCTCAAAATGAGTTTGTAATTATAGTGACTTAACCTTATTTACTTCTTATCAAAGCATATTTAATCTAAATTAGAGTAAAATACTCCTAATTAAATAAAAGGCTTTAAATGTTACTAACACGTGCTAGTGAATATGCTCTTTTATCTTTAGATGTACTAAGAAATACAGATACTCCATTGGGTGCAGAGCAGTTGGCAAATGAGCTATCTATACCTAAAAGTTTTTTAGCAAAAATCTTACAAAGTTTAGCTAGACATAATATCATAGACTCTAAAAAAGGTTCTCGTGGAGGATTTATTTTGACTAAAGATTTAAAAGATATATCGGTAAATTCTGTTATCTTCGCTGCAGAGGGTAAAACACCTGCTGTATTTGACTGTGCTACATACTCAAATAGTTGCCCAAAAGGTGCTATTGGTACTTGTGCTATCTCTCCATTTTTGATAAATTTTCAAACAAAAATTGACAATTTTTTAGATGGCTTAATGCTTAGCGATATTTTATAATTTTTTAAATAAGGTTTTTTATGAAACAACACATATACCACCTATCTCACATAGATTTAGACGGCTACGGCTGTCAATACCTTACACAAAAGTGCTTTAAGCATATAGATTGCTACAATGCAAACTATGGACCAGAAGTAACGGCAAGAGTTGAAGAGATAGTCAAAAAGATAGAACAAGATAAGTTTATAAATAGTGAGAAGATAGAGAGAATTATACTCATTACAGACCTTAACATAACTACTAAAGAGGCAAATTGGGTAGAGAAAGAGGCTATGCGTATTGGGGCTAAGATACAACTACTTGACCACCACGCAACAGGAGCTTCTACTGCTGAACGTTTTGCTTGGTACAAACTAGACACCACACGCTGTGCAACATCTATCACTTATGAATGGCTTCAGACACACTATGAGTTTGATAAAGAGAATAGTTTAGCTCCTATTGTTAAAGCTATAAATGCCATAGACATTTGGGTAAATGATGATGAGCTATTTGAGTATGGTAAAGTGATGTTAGGTATGATCTCAGGAGCTAGAGAGATAGGACGCATACTATTTCCAGCCCAAGATAGAGCATTTAAACTATCTATGATAGAAGAGGCAAAAAATCTAGTAAATAGAGATGATGCTCCCATTAAACTTGATGATGCTATTCATCAGATAAAGAAAGATTTTTTTAAAAAAGATAAAAATGATACAAAAGATAACTTGGTAGCATACTATGTTACTGACCTATTAACCAAAGATAGACAACGCCTAACGATAGAGTATAAAGGACATAAAGGGATACTTGGCTACAACGTAGGTAATGCCTCTATCATAGGCAACGCTTCTATGGTTGCAAATGAAGATTATGATTTCTATATGGATGTAAATTTTAGAGGAAACTTCTCTTTACGTTCAAACAACAAGCTAGATGTATCTGCTATGGCAGCACACATCGGAAATGGTGGTGGACATGTAAATGCAAGTGGTGGAAAAATAGATGGCTATAAAGACTCATTTGTATATGCTAATGTACGTAAATTTGTTCAAGAGTATATAGATAAAAAAGATTAGTTTCATCACTCTTTGATGTAATCACAAGCTTTAGAGTACTCAACTACAGACTTGATAAACTCTACTACCTTTTGATGTTCTGGATGTATGTCATATGCATCTAGCCCCTCTTTAGACTCAAATGTAGTTATGATACTCAAATCCATAGCTCTATCTGCCTCTACAAAGTTAACTCCAACATCTATACTTCTAAGTGTTGGTACTGCACCCATAAGATTTTCCAACATCTGCTTAGCTTGAATGATATTTACTTTTTTATTTTCATCTTTAAATTTAAACATTACAATATGAACTAACATTATCTAACTCCTATTATTTATTTTCGTGATTATAACTAAATTATGGTAGAATTCACAAAAATTATTCCTACTAAATTGGAGAAAAACTATGACAGAAATGTGTTATTATGAAGTACTTGAAGTTAATAAAGATTGTTCAAGTGCTGAACTTAAAAAAGCGTACCGTAAACTTGCTATGAAATACCACCCAGATAGAAACCCTGACGATAAAGAGGCTGAAGATAAATTTAAAATTGTCAATGAAGCATATCAAGTTCTTTCTGATGAAGAAAAGCGTTCTATTTATGACCGTTATGGTAAAGCTGGACTAGAAGGTCAAGGTGGATTTGGTGGTGGAGGATTTGGTGGTGCTACCAATATGGACGATATTATGGATATATTTAACTCTATGTTTGGAGGAGCTGGGGGAGGATTTGGTCATCAATCTCGTCGTGACAATAGCCAAAAATATACATTAGACTTTGAAATAGAGCTTAATTTAGAGTTCCATGAAGCAGTATTTGGTTGTGAAAAAAAGATAGATATTCGATATAAAACACCATGTAATGAGTGTAAAGGTACTGGTGCAAAAGATGGAAAACTTGAGACTTGTGACTACTGTAAAGGACAAGGACAGATACTTATGCGTCAAGGAGCTATGCAGTTTGCTCAAACTTGTCCAAAGTGTCAAGGTCAAGGTCAAACTGTTAAAGAATCTTGTAACAGTTGTAAAGGTAAAGGGTATCATGAAAAAGAAGATACAGTTACTGTAAATATCCCTGCTGGTGTGGACTCTGGCAATAGACTAAGAGCTCAAGGGTATGGTAACGAATCTAAAAATGGTCAGCGTGGTGACTTATATATAACCTTTGTAGTAAAAGAAGATGAAAACTTTATACGTAATGGGAATGATATCTACATAAAAGTACCTGTATTTTTCACTCAAGCTATATTGGGTGAGACTATCTCTATACCTGCTCTTGATGGTGAACTTGAACTTGAATTAAAACAAAGTACTAAAGATAAAGAGCAGTTTGTATTTGATGATGAAGGTGTAGCAGATGTTCATAGTGGAAGAAAAGGTCGTCTCATAGCTCAAATTCAGATGATACTTCCTAAAAAGATAAATGATGAACAAAGAGAACTATTAGAGAAACTTCAAGAGAGTTATGGTGTAGAGAGTAGCCCTCATAAAAGTACATTTGACTCTGCATTTGATAGAGTCAAATCTTGGTTTAAAAGCTAACTACTGCACCTTTTGGTGTAGTATAGCTTTAGTCTCTGAAGGCTCAAAATCCCCCTTATCTTTACCTATATCATACGCTACTACATATACTTCATCACCACTTTGTAAGTAGTTGTGTTCACCAAACTCTGCATAAGCAGTAGCTCCTATAGATATAAGTGCTTGTTTAGGATAGTTACTATTTTTAAGATGCGTAGATATATCTTCAAGTGGTCCATTATCTTTTTGATTATTTATCTTTTCTATAAGCCAATTTTTTAACTTGCCGTAGAAGTAAGAGTAACCAAGAAGTGGTGCATCAACTCCATAAGGATATAAAGTTCCATCACGCTTTACAAAAGAGCATAGATGATAGTTATCCATAACTCCACCCTCTTCAAAAGTATCTATATCTATCCACTTATCTGCAATACCCTTAGAGTTCTCTCCCCAAGACTTCTTCTCAGAAATCTTCTTAGCACCCTCTTTTCTTATGGTACAATCATTAAATGCTGTAAACTTTTTAGCTTTCAAATCTACCACTTCATTGGCATCATTATATACTATATCAAATAGTACAGCTATCTCAGGCTCTACTTGTGCATTGGCTTCATAAGTAGGAAGATTTAGTATATTGGTACCTATAGAGTATAATCCCAAAAAGCTATCAGAGTAAGGTAGATAAAAAGGAAATATGCCTTTAGGTGCATCGGTCTCTTCTGTCTGAACATTTTTAAAATCTTCAAGCTCTCCAGCTTGTTCCAAATGGTGGGCAAAGTTACCTGCTACACCTAAACATATTGTATCTTTTAACTGCATAGAAATATCCTTAGATAAAGTAATTATTTAGATAGTATATCTTAGAGATGATTAGGTTGTGTTTTATGAAGAGTTTATCTACTGTTTAAAACAGTAGATAGTAGAAAATGTAACTAGATTATGCGTTAGCTACTACATCTTTAAGAGTTTTACCTATCTTAAATTTAGGTGCTGTATGTGCTGCTTTTGTATATGTTTTATCTGTTCCAGGAACTTTACCTGATTTCTCTGCAACTTCTACTGTTGAAAATGTACCAAAACCTACAAGAGAAACTGTATCTTTTTTTACAAGTGCTTCAGTAACTGAATCAACAAATGCTTTTACTGCTTTTTCTGCTGCTGCTTTACTTCCAAACTCTCCATTTTTTTGTACTAATTCTACAAATTCTGCTTTTGTCATTATTATTCCTTTGAAAATATTTAATAATCATTATATCACAATAATATATGAAAAAAGCACTAAGAAAGCTTTATTTAGTCATATTTTAAAATAAATATAAGATAATTTGAGATTAATTTATTTGAAGATGGTGCGTCAGAGAGGATTTGAACCTCCACGCCCATAAGGCACTACCCCCTCAAGGTAGCGTGTCTACCGTTCCACCACTGACGCACTAGATAATGGTTAAAGTACCATTAAACTTAAAACTGAGGATAAGATTGAGTGAGATTATATCTCTCTCAACCTTAAGATATTCTTTAGATTAACCGATAAATGGGTTAGCATAAAGAGCGATAAGAGCAATTACCAATGTATAGATAACTTGTGCTTCGATCATAGCAAGAGCGATGAACATTGTAGTCATTAGTTTACCACCAAGACCTGGGTTTCTAGCTGTACCAGCGATTGTAGCAGCAGCAGTATGACCCATACCAATAGCTCCACCAAGAGCAGCAAGACCAAGACCAACACCAGCAGCAACTACTGAGTAAGCTTTAATCATAGATTCACCATCTGCTTCACCAGCAAATGCAACAGCACCAAGTGCTAAGAAAAGTAAGAAAAACTTTTTCATTTTATATCCTTTAAATTAATAGATTTAAAGTCTCTATAGACTATATTTTGTCTTAAAAGTCTGTTCGGATAGCGTAAACAGTAAACTACTGCCAACAACTACATAAATGTAAGATGTTTCCCTACTAATCACTTTTATAAACGGCAAAATTATATCTTAACTAGCTTTAAGCTATGCTAAAAATTCTACTGTTGCCAACTCTACTTTTTTACCTTTTTGCTCAAGTACAACTACATCTATGCTATCACCCTCACTATATTTATCGGATAGATTATTGGTACGCTCTTTAGATACCTTTGAGATGTGAAGAAGTGCATCAAAACCATCTGGCATCTCAACAAAAATACCAAAATCAACGATACGTTTTACTTTACCACTATATGTCTCACCTACCTTATACTCCATCTGTTTTTTTACAGGAGTACTAGCTATATTTTCAATATGTGCTTTAGCATCTGCTACTTTTTGTTTGTCTCCACCAGATAGTTTGACCCCACCAGCATCACGATCCAAGTCTATACTAACTTCAAATTTTTCAATGATTTCTCGTATAGTAGACCCTGCCTTACCTATGATATCTACTATCTTAGATGGGTGTACTGTGAAGTACTCTGTACTAGGTAATGCACTGCTACTCTCTATAGACTCTGATGCACTCTGCATAAGTTCAAGGATATGTGCTTTACCTCTGCTTGCCTGTTTTAGAGCCTCTTTAAGAAGATTTAAGTCAATACCACCTAACTTAATATCCATTTGTAGTGCTGTTATACCATTTTTAGTTCCAGCTACTTTAAAATCCATATCTCCATCGTGATCTTCAAGTCCCATAATATCTGTAAGAATTACATACTTATCACCCTCACTTACAAGCCCCATAGCTATACCTGCTACAAGATCTGTTGTCTCAACTTCTGCTGCACATAGAGCTAAAGAACCACCACATATAGTTGCCATAGATGATGAACCATTAGACTCTAAAATCTCAGATACTATACGAATAGTACCATCATAGTTTAAAGGAATAGTAGGCTCCATAGCACGTTTACCAAGGTTACCATGTCCCAATTCTCTTCTACCTGGCGCTCCTATAAACTTTGCCTCGCCTACAGAGTATCCAGGGAAATTATAATGTACCATAAATCTCTCATTTTGAGAGTTTGGTTCTGTTATAAGTTCATACATTTGTGAATCTTTTTTATCACCAAGGGTTACACTTACTAAAGCTTGAGTCTGTCCTCTTGTAAATAGACAAGAACCATGAACAGATGGTAAGATATTTGTCTCAATAGTAATAGGACGTACCTCCTCTGGAGTTCTACCATCTGCACGTAGATTTTTCTCAAGTATCATACCTCTTACTACTCTTTTTTTATAGTATTCCAATACACGAGATAGAGTCTCTTTATCTACCTCTTTACCATCTTGCTCTAATTGTTCCAATATTGCTGTACGTATCTTTTTAAGTTCTGTTGAGCGTTCAGACTTTGCCATATATGCTATAGCACTCTCTACATCTTTTGCATAATTACTCTCTATATAAGCATATAGCTCTTCATCTATACTCTCATCTGCCAAAGTAAGGTTTAGTGGCTCTCTTACTAAAGGAGTCAATGCCTCCATATAACTATTGGTTGCACTCTCTATCGCTTCTGACGCTATAGCTATAACATCTACAAGAGCCTCTTCACTAAACTCATTGGCACTTTGTCCTTCACCTTTTTTTGTAGCCATTGTACGCATCTCTATCATAACTACATCTTTTCCTGAACCAACAACTAACAAATCAAGTTCACTACTATTTAGTTGAGAGTTTGTAGGATTTAGTACAATATCATCGCCAATAGTACCAACTCTAACTGATGCTATACTTTTAGATACTGGTATATCCGATAGAAATAGAGCAGCATTGGCAGCGTGAAGTCCAGCCACTTGCATATCTACTTCACTATCATTACTTACAACCATCACTGTAATAGTTACAGGAAAATGAAAACCTTTTGGGAATAAAGGGCGTAAAGAACGGTCAATTATACGTGAAGTTAATGTCTCAAAATCACCAGGCTTTGTCTCTCTTTTTATAAATCCTCCAGGTATCTTTGCTGCAGCATATGACTTCTCCATATACTGTACAGTTAGTGGAAGAAAATCCTCCTCTACTGGTTTTTCATCTATGGCAACGGCTGCTATAATTACTGCTTTACCTTGTCTATACATAACAGCACCTGAAGCCTGTTTTGCTATCTTATTACACTCAAATATCTCTTTTAGATTATTACTATCTATCTCTACTATTGTTTCATTCATAAATTTATATTCCTTCTTAAATGTTATCTATTTTTATTCTCTTGAGCCTCAATAATTTCACAAATCTCTTCAGTATCAAGCAAATCAAAGTTCTGATAGTAGTATTCTATCGAAATATAGTCTTGTATCTTATGAGGAGAAAATACACCATCACAAACAGTAAGCATATTTTCATATACTTCCTTATCCAATATTGGTATAGCTACATATATATTTTTAGCACCTCTTGCTATAACTGATTTTAATGCTATCATCATAGTCAGACCTGTCTCTATAGACTCATCTACTAAAACTACATACTTATTTTCCAAAGATACCAACTCTTTGCCTTTACGGTACTTATATACATAAGTAAGTATTTCATCCTCATATTTTCTTGAAGCTTCGCTATATACATAATCTTCATTTATATCAAAAGCATCTACAAGAGCTTTATGCATTACAACCTCTTGAGTCTCCGATATCATAGCAATCGAAACTTCAGGATTGTTAGGTGCCAATATGGGTTCACAAAGCAATATATCCATCTTAGCTCTACAAGCATCAGCAATCCTATCGGCAAAATATACACCCTCTTGACTAACACCTATAACTACTGTTTCACTATTTGATAGTAAATCTAAAGGTAGAGCATCAATTAGCTGTTTAGATGCGTCCTCTTTATCTTTAAAATATATATTTGGATTTAATTCATGTGACACAATATGCTCCTATTTCTTATAGTTTATGTAAACTACCTGATCCAATACTTCCAAAAGGTTTAAAGTCAAACTGTATATAAAAAGTATTACTTCTAGTAAAACCAGATGGTCTAGGAGTAATATCCTCTCTCATTGAAGCATCTACACTCCAGCAATCTATATGATATTTTCCACCAAAACTCCATTGTTTACTTGTACTTCTATCTATATTATAGGTTAATCCACCATAAAAATCTATATTATCACTATATTTATATTTAAAACTAAAATCCAAATCGTTACCAGATATACTATTTGGCATATCTGGCAATATCTTTTTATATGTATGACCAATATCAAAAGAGTAATCCTCTTTATATAATGAAATATTTGTTGAGGACTCTCTTATTTTTGAATATTTATATGAGTAGATTATATTATTGTAAAAACTCCAATCTTTTAGATTGTACTGCATCTCATTTTTTATATCTCCCCAAGAATAATCTCTATTAAAATAATATTTTTGAGTAAGTCTTTGATAAAATTTAATATTCATCATATCATCATATATATATTGGCTCAATGAAAAATCTAACTGCTCTTCAGGAAGCCCCACAGTAAATAACTCTTTTTGATTATCTTTTAAAGATGAAAAATTTACAGGAGATTGATGTTCACTACCTGGTTTAATATATTCAATAGAAGGTTGTAATACATGTATGAAAGAATCATATTTCTTAGTTAAATCAGTAAATATATTTATATTATGAATATTACTAAAATAGTCATAATCACTATAATCATACTTACCATTAGCAAATAAAAATTTACTATAATACAACTCTTCACCTAAAGATAAATTAATAAAATCATTAAAAAAAGATTTGCTAAACTCTAAAGGCAATCTAAACTCTGCTTGACGCATAGTTACACCATCTTTTCTATAAAAATTATTAAAATTCATATCTACACTATATGTTAAATTATTAGAAAGATAAGATTGTAAAAATTTATGTATCTGTATAGCTGGTAAAATCTGTAAAGTATTACTATTATCTTCTTTTCTTGTATCTATAAAATATTTTGCATTTATACCAAAATAGTAGTCATTATTGTATGCAAAATAGTTAACTCTTGACTCTTGAAGAGGATTTGAACCAAAATAACTCAACTTTTTATGTTGCAAATTAAGGTAATCAATATCATTTAAATATATTGTATTTACATATAATCCATCTACAAATCTATTTGGATAATATGATGATAATAGTTTTGATGATTGATATTTAAACTCTAAACCATAGTGAGAATTATGTGGAAGGTTATTATCTAAAATATATTTGGTTTTATCTTTAACATACCCTGTACGAAGTACTCCACTAGAATAAGCAGAGTCTACAAAACGAAAAGTACCATAAATACCCACAGAACGATTGGTACGAATTTGAGGATTTAATTCCAAATCCATACTAGGAGATATAGCCCAATATATAGGCTGTTCATATAAAAACCCCTCTAATTTAGAATAAATCAAAGCTGGAAAAAGCAATCCTGAACTTCTCTGTTTATGTGTAGAAAAAGCTAAATATGGAGTATAAAATATTGGTACATCTAAGAAATATACTTTTGTATTATACATTTTTATATAATTCTCTTTACTATTATATAAAGAGTGTTCAAATACCATCTTCCAAAGAGGTTTATCTACTTCACAAGATGAAATCACAGAATTACCAAGTGTATAATTTGAATCATATTTATGTACTTTTTTACTATATAACCATATATCATCTTTAGTTATTAAAAAAAGTTCATTAAAAAGAACCTCTTTCTTCTGTGTATAAATCTCCAGACGATTAGTATGCTCTTTTGTACCTTTATATCCTATTATCTCTACATTTCCATCTAATACAAGAAGTTTCTTTGTTTTATTATAAGTAGCAGAATTGGCTTTAATAAAAGAGCCTTCATAATATACCAAAATATTATTTTTTGCGATTATAGAGTTATGGGTTGACTCTATACTATCAGCAGTAATCTCTATCTTTTCTGCAAAAAGTAAACTTATGTTAAATATGAATAAACTACTAAAGAGTAATAGATTTTTATACATTAGCTATAGTTCTACTATCCTATAGTGCTTGATATGCTATATCTGTTCTACACTGTTTACCAGCAAAATGAACTTGACCAACTAACATATATGCACGTTCTTGTGCTTGAGCTATACTATCACCTAAACCTACACAAACAAGTACTCTACCACCTGTAGCATACAGCTTTCCATCATCTCCACGACTCACTCCTGCATATGAGATATGTGCATTATCTTTTAACTCATCATGGTGAATATCATCTACAATAATCTCTGCTGCTGGACTACTTTTATAAGGATAATCTTTTGATGCCATTACAACACCTACAGCATATTTGTCATAAAACTCTATCTTAGCATCTGCTAAGTTACCTCTTGCTGCTTTATAAAAGAGTTCAGATGCTGGAGATTTAAGTAAAGGCATAAGCTCTTCACATTCAGGATCACCAAAACGAACATTGTACTCCAATATAATTGGCTCACCATCTACTACCATTACACCTATAAAAAGTACACCCTTAAATGGCATACCCTCAGCCTTCATACCCTCTAAAGTAGGAACTATAACTCTCTCATCTAATTTTCTATATATATCATCATTAACTAAAGGTGTTGGAGCATATGCACCCATACCACCTGTATTTGGTCCTTTATCGTTGTTAAGTAATCTTTTGTGATCCTGTGCAGCTGGTAAAACTACATAATCTTTACCATCACATATAGCAAATACAGAGAGTTCATATCCATCTAAAAACTCCTCTACTACTATCTTAGTACCTGCATCACCAAATGAATTACCACTCAACATCTCACCAGCAGCCCGTTTTGCCTCATCATAACTTTGTGCTATGATAACTCCCTTACCACCACAAAGTCCATCTGCCTTAACAACTATTGGAGTGCTTAATGTCTCTATAAACTTATATGCCTCTTCTAAAGAGTCTGTCTCAATGTATCTAGCCGTAGGTACATTATGACGAGCCAAAAAGTTTTTCATAAAGATTTTAGACCCCTCTAATTGAGCAGCACTCTTAGATGGACCAAAGATATTCAGTCCTCTTGATTCAAACACATCTACAACACCATCAACAAGAGGACCTTCTGGTCCAACTATAGTTAGTTCAACTCCATTAGACTCTACAAAGTCTGCCAACTCTGAAAAATCTGATATAGTAAGATTTTCTCCTAGAGTATCTGTCGCACCATTACCAGGAGCAAAATAGATTTTATCTACATTCTCATCTTTACTCAACGCCAAACCTATTGAGTACTCTCTACCACCTGCACCTAAAATCAATATATCCATCTGTTTTCTCCAAAATATAACATTATAAAACCACAAAAGGGGGATTTAGTAGTGACGAGAGTTGTGCGTAGAGGAGCTTGGAAAGATTTGAGGCGAACATACGATACGGTTCATCTATAAGCTTTACAAACTTCTATGCGTACAAAAATCGTTACTAATAAAGCCCCGAGTGAGCGTTCTGCTTTAAGTCGGCCCTAAAAAGCCAACGGTGTAGGAGAGAGTCTCTCTTTAGGGTATGATTTTTCACATAGAAAATATGCTCAAACAAAAACAAACACACACCAAGAGACTACATGTCCCACTAAGATTAATGTTGGACCCCAAATACAGTAGTCGCATCACCTAGGTTATTATGATTATAGCTGATTTGCTTTTAAAAGCTCTTTTGCTTTACCAATACAAGATGAAATTAGAGGAGTATCTGCTACAAATACTCTTATATTTTTAGGAAGATGTACTTTTGTTGCTTCACCTATGACTATGGCAGTGTAGCTATCTTTCCAATCAAAATTTTTAAAAAAGCAGTGAATTGTTGATGGCGAGGTAAATATAATAATAGCACCATCTTTGGGACTAGCTGAAATATCGTAAGATATACACCCTGTCTCATAGACAACAACTTCATCTAAGATGATACCTTCTTTTGATAAAAAAGCTTTAGAATCAAAAGAGATCTCTTTTGGTCTGATGTAAAGGATTTTTTTATCACTAAACTTTTTTACTATATCTTTACCTAAAACTTCACCATAAAACTCTTTAGGATAGTAAGCTACAACTCCACCTAAACTCTCTATCTGCTTAGCTGTAGCTTTACCTATGGCAAGAGTGGGAGTATCTTTCCATTTTGGATTGAGTCTCTCTGCACTTACTACTGCTTGTTTTGATGTAAACATAAGATAATCATAATTAGATATATCTAACTTGACATCATAAATGTTAAACTCTATCATCGGAAGATGATATGTCCCCTCTTTTGTGAGTGGAGATAGAAGATAAATCATCTATATCTCTTTTTTTAGATCAATTAATGGTTTACCATGAAGCATTGCCTCATTTACCTCTTCATCATCATAAGGGTCAAAGTGTGGAGTTATAACCCACTTTTTTTTACTATCTAATTTCATTATCTTATCTTCAACCTCATCAGCTATACGATGTGCCTCAAGTAGAAGCATATTTGGACGTAGTACCATATGAAACTCTAAAAAATTTGTACTGCCATCTGTACGAGTTTTAAGCCAATGGTAGCTTGATACCTCTGAATGTTGTGATATTATCTCACCAATATTAGCAACCATATCTCCATCTAAAGCCTTATCTAAAAGTATCTCTATACCCTCTTCTATAATCTCATATGCCGAGTAGATAATATATATACCTATACCAAAACCAAAGATAGCATCTATGATATCTAATTTAGTTACATATACCAATCCAAGAGATACAAGCACAGCACCATTTGACCATAAATCTGTCTGATAATGAAGAGCATCTGCTTTTATAACTACATTATCGGTCTGCTTTGCTATCTTCAATAAATACTGCACTAAAAAATAGGTCACAACAATAGAAAAAAGCATTACTACTATAGAAGGTGCAAGTAGAGAGGTTTTGCTTCCACTACTAAACTTATTGATAGCTTCATAGATAATAAAAACTCCAGAAATAGTAATAACCGTACCCTCTATAACTGCTGCTATAGCTTGGATTTTACCTTTTCCATAATGATAATTTTCATTTGGGTTCTCTTCAGATTTTTTAATAGCAAAAAAGTTAAATAGTGACACTAAAGTATCTAACAAAGAGTCTATAGCTGAGGCTAAAACTGCTACAGAACCACTAGATATACCTATAATTAATTTTACAATAACAAGAGTTGTAGCAACTAAACTAGATAGAATAGTTGCTTTTTTTTGTGGAGATGTTGAAGATGATTGCATAAACATATCTTAAATAGCTTTAGTTGCCAAATTTGCTACACGTGAAGCAAATGCTCCTTTATCTTTAGGCTCTAATCCTTCAGATAATTTAGCAGAATCTAAAAGTATCCATGAGAGGTCGTCAAAGAGTGATTTATCTTCAAGTCCGTCAAGTTTTTTAATCATCTCATGCTCTGGATTTATCTCTAAGATAAGTGGTGTCTCAGGGATATCTTGTCCCATTTGAGCAAACATTGCTGACATACCTGCCATAGGATCATTTGGATCTTTAAGTACACAAGATGGACTTGTTGTAAGTCTTGAAGTAGTCTTTACCTCTTTTACCTCTTCACCAAGAACCTCTTTAATCTTCTCTGTTAAAGATTTGAACTCTTTTGCTACCTCTTCTTTCTCCTCTTGAGTTTTAGAATCAGGTGCATCTATAGCAGTGATATCCTTAAGAGTCCACTCTTTATAGCTACCTATCATAGGAGTCACAATACTATCTACCTCTTTATCGTCCATTATAAGAACTTCAATATTTGCTTTTTTATATGCTTCAAGTAGTGGAGAGTTTCTTAATACTTTTTCATCTTCACCTGTAATATAGTATATCTCTTTTTTCTCAGAGTCACCACGGCTAACATACTCTTCAAAAGTTACAAGTCCATCTTCACTTGAAGATTTATACTTCACAATATCAAGCAATAACTCTTTATTGAGATGGTCAGTATAGATCCCCTCTTTTATAACTCTATTGTATTGAGCTACAAAAGTATCTGCATCTTCACCTTTAAGCTTCTTTATAGCCTGAAGTATCTTTTTTGTTGCATTTTGCTTAATATTTGCCAAGATTTTATTCTCTTGAAGTAACTCACGGCTTACATTAAGTGGTAAATCTTCAGAATCAATAATACCTTTTACAAAACGTAAATATGAAGGTAACAACTCTTTGTCATCATCAGTAATAAATACGCGTTTTACATATAGTTTAACTCCTGGAGTATAGTCTGCTCTATACATATCCATAGGAGCAGTTTTAGGAATGTAAAAAAGTGTTGTAAACTCTTGACTTCCCTCTACTCTATTGTGTAAATATGTAAGAGGCTCTTCACTATCGTGTCCTATAGTTTTATAGAACTCCATATAGTCCTCTTTTTTTAATTCAGACTTAGGAAGTGTCCAAAGGGCTGTAGCTGCATTTATCTGTTCAGATTTATTGACTATTTTAGTTGTAGCTTCATCACCTTCACCTTCTGTCTCCTCTTCTGCGTAGTTAAGCATAATAGGATAAGCTATATGATTAGAGTATTTTTTTACTACCTCTTGTGTACGCCACTTATCTAAGAACTCTTTTTCATCATCTTTAAGTTTAATGTAGATAACTGTTCCATGTTCATCTTTAGTTACTGGTTTTACCTCATACTCTCCTGTACCATCAGTAGAGAACATATATGCTTGTTCTTCTCCTGCTTTTTTAGAGATAACATCTACTTGATCTGCTACCATAAATACAGAGTAAAAACCTACACCAAACTGACCAATAAGGTTTGAATCTTTTTTAGCATCACCTGTAAGATTTTCCATAAACGCTTTAGTACCAGATTTGGCTATAGTTCCTAAATGATCCATAAGATCTTGCTCATTCATACCTATACCATTGTCTCCAATAGTCATAGAGTTATCTTCTTTATCAAGTTTAATAAAGATTTTTCCAGACCAATCATCTTTTTTAAATGATTCATCTGTCAATGAAAGGTAGTTAAATTTATCTATAGCATCACTTGAGTTAGATACAAGTTCACGTATAAATATCTCTTTATTTGAGTAAAGAGAGTGTGTCATAAGTTTAAGTAGTTGTCCTATTTCTGTTTGAAACTGATGTTTTGCCATTTTGTTTCTCCTATATAATATTAAATTTTGTGGGATTATATACTATTTTTATTAATATTTCAAGTTTTTTTGTAAGATAGTTTAGTCACTTACACTAAACTATCCTTATTTATAGTAAAAATAGTACATTGTTATATATCTGTTTAATAAACAATGGTAAAATTCTTTCCAAATAAAATTATAAAGGATTAAAAATGATAACAGTTTTTACAAAGTTTCCAGTAAAACCAGAGTTTAAAGAAGAGTATACTTCACACCTAAAAGAGGCAGTGGCAAAACACAATATCGAAGATCAAAAGGGGTGTAAAAGTATGAATATCTTAGCACCACAATCAAATCCAATGATGGGTGAAAACAATACTTTTATTATTGAAACAGTATGGGAAGATATGCAAAGTTTTATGGCATACACTCAAAGTGATGCATTTAAAAAATCTCATGAAAATATGCCTCCAATGGATTGGTTTTCAGGAAAACCTTCAGTTGAACTTTATGAAAATGTATAATAATCATCTTATATAATGGGATTTGACAATCCCATTATATGCTACATATATTGAGATAAGATTATTCCCACTCAATAGTTGCTGGTGGCTTAGAACTTATATCATAAACTACACGGTTAATCCCATCAATCTCGTTAATAATTCTACGACTCATTCCTTCCAATATATCGTGAGGTACATGTGCAAATGTTGCTGTCATACCATCAACTGACTCTACCATACGGATACATACAGTATTGTCATAAGTACGATTATCTCCCATTACACCTACAGACTGAACATTTAGAAGTACTGTGAATGCTTGCCATACTTTATCGTAGTAACCTGTAGCTTTAAGCTCCTCTTGCATTATCGCATCTGATTCACGTATGAGATGTAAGCCTTCTTGTGTTACTGCACCCATTGTACGAATAGCAAGTCCTGGTCCAGGGAATGGGTGACGAGCTATCATATCTTTAGGTAGTCCCAATTCAAGCCCCAATTTACGTACCTCATCTTTAAATATCTCTCTTAAAGGTTCAACGAGTTCAAATGTCATCCAGTCAGGAAGCCCACCAACATTATGATGAGATTTAATAGTCTTTGATGGTCCTTTTACAGATACCGATTCAATAACATCTGTATAGAGAGTACCTTGAGCCAAAAATGCAACATCTGTATATTTTTTAGCCTCTTTATCAAATACTTCAATAAACTTCTCACCAATAGCCTTACGCTTCTGCTCTGGGTCAGATACACCATCTAATACAGACATAAACTCATCTTTAGCATCAATAGTAATAAGTGGAATATCTAACATTTTAAACATATTTTGAACATCTTGTGCTTCATTTTTTCTAAGCAAACCTTGGTCAACAAAAACACAGATAAGTTGCTCTTTAGGTAGTGCTTCATTTAACATAGCAGCAACTACAGAAGAGTCAACTCCACCACTTACACCACAAAGAACTTTTTTATCTCCAACTTGTGCTTTTATATTTGCTATCTTCTCTTTAGCAAAACTTCCCATATTCCATGTACTATCACAACCACAAATATGTTTAGCAAAGTTTTTAAGTAGTATTGTCCCCTCTACTGAGTGATGTACCTCTGGGTGAAACTGAAATGCATAGATATTTTTCTCTACATTGGCAATCGCTGCAAATGGTGAGTTTTCAGATGTACCAATAACTTCAAATCCATCAGGGATACGCTCTGCTCTATCGCCATGGCTCATCCAAACTATCTCATCATTACTCATATTGGCAAATATATCCGAATCACCAATACTCAATTTTGCTTTCCCATACTCATGATGATCAGCCGATACAACTTCTCCACCAAAGTGTTGAGTGATAAGTTGCATACCATAACAGATACCCATAATAGGCAATCCCAAATCCCAAATCCCATCATCTGGTTTATACGCATCTTGAGCATATACCGATGCTGGACCACCTGAGAGTATGATACCTTGTGGTTTACGTGCTTTTATATCTTCAAGTTTTTCACGGTAAGGAACAACTTCAGTATATACACCAGATTCTCTAAGTTTACGTGCGATAAGTTGCGTATATTGAGAGCCAAAATCTAAGACTAAAATAGGTACTTGTTTCATATATGGTATCCTTGATAATTAATTATATAATTATACACTATTAAACTGAGTTAGATAAATTGACAACTAAATATATTTAAACTATAATCTATAGAAAAAAGATTTAACTAAATATATGAAAATAAAAAACTTCTACATAGCTCCAATAAAAGGCTATCAGTATATCTCAAAAATGCTACCTGCAAATTGTCGATACTACCCTACTTGTTCAGAGTATGCCAAATGGCAATTTGAATTTAACAAACCACATAAAGCTTTTTTAGCAACAAGTACCAGAATTTTACGATGCAATCAACTATTTCGTGGTGGTATTGACTATCCAATAGTAGAGTATAATCCAAAAAAATATTCACATATACTCACTTTTAATATAGAGTATGGCAAAATAAAAATAGTATATTGGTTTATTCCAAAAGATATGAAACAAGACAATAAAAACTACTATGTTATAAAGGATTTTAATGCAATTAACAATGCCACTTGATATGCACCTACACTTAAGAGATGAAGATATGCTACACAATATAGCAAAAGATTCTGTTCACACTTTTTCTGGGGCTGTTGTTATGCCAAACCTTGTACCTCCAGTTACAACAAAAGAGTCATTATTGGCATACAAAAAACGCATCTTAGATGCTATAGGCGATGAGAAATTCACACCATATATGACACTATTTTTTAAACCAAGCTACGATAAGGCTTTTTTAGAGAGTATTCGTGATGAACTTACTGCCATCAAACTCTACCCTGCTGGTATTACTACCAATTCAGAAGGAGGAGTCAGTGGCTTTGATGTTGAAGAGTTACGCCCTACACTACAAGCTATGAGTGAATTAGATATTCCTCTTTGTATACATGGAGAGACCAATGGCTTTGTTATGGACAGAGAGGCTGAATTTGTATCTATCTATGAAAAATTGGCAAATGCTTTTCCAAAGCTAAAGATTATTATGGAACATATCACTACTAAGCAAAGTGTAGAAGCATTGGATAGACACGAAAATCTATATGCGACTATCACTTTACACCATCTACTTCTTACACTTGATGATGTTGCAGGTGGTATGCTTCAACCTCATCTTTTTTGTAAACCCATAGCAAAGCGTCCTGAAGATAGAGATGCTCTACTCAAAGTAGCACTTGAGGCTCACCCAAAAGTGATGTTTGGTTCAGACTCTGCTCCACACCCAAGAGAAGCAAAAGAGAGTTGTGGTTGTGCTGCTGGAGTCTTTACAGCTCCTATCGCTCTACAGGTACTAGCAGAACTCTTTGAAAGTAAAAATGCTTCAGTAGAAAATCTTCAAGCATTTGTATCTAACAATGCTCAACGCATATATGGAGTAAAACCTATGGACAAAACTGTAATCTTGGAAAAGAAACCATTTAAAGTACCATCTGACTACAATGGTGTAGTACCAATATATGCAAATCAGGAGATAGCCTACTCAGTAAAAGAGGTTATCTATGGATAATAGACTAAAAGAGTTTCAAGAGGGACATAAAGAGTTTCAAAAGGTAAAGTTTAAAAAGAGTGAAGAGCGTTTTAAAAAGCTCATAGAAGAGGGGCAAAACCCTAAAGCACTATTTATAGGGTGTTCTGACTCAAGAGTTATGCCTGCTATGATAACTAACTCTAAAGCTGGAGATCTCTTTATAGTTAGAAACATAGGAAACTTTGTTGCACCATACAACCCTGACTCAGACTTTCATGCAACTGCTTCTGCTGTAGAGTATGCTGTTAGTATCTTGGAGGTTTCAGATATTATTGTATGTGGTCACTCTGATTGTGGTGCTATATCTGCACTATTTAAAGATATAAAACCAACTAAAGAAAATGTTCATACTACTAAATGGCTAGAGTTAGGAAGAGATGCCAAAAGAGTAGGAATGCTTGCATATAAAGATGACAAAGAGAAGATGTTACGATATACCGAACATATATCTGTTGTATATCAATTAGATAATCTCTTAACATATCCTGCTGTACGACGTAGAATTGAAGATGGTTCTCTTCACCTTCACGGGTGGTATTATGATATACAAAATGGAAATATAGACTACTATGATGATGAGAGTTGTGAATTTAAAGCACTTAACCAATAGGAGAGCAGATGATTGCAAATAGCGTTGAAGAGTTAGTAGGAGATACACCTCTCATAAAGATAAATAGCCTATCTAAAAAGAGTGGTGCTACCATTTTAGGTAAGTGTGAATTTATGAATCCAACCTCTTCTGTAAAAGATAGAATTGCTGTAAATATGATAAATCAAGCACTAAAATCTGGTGATATAGACAATGATACAACCATCATAGAACCAACATCAGGAAATACAGGTATAGGACTAGCTAGTATCTGTGCATCAAAAGGTTTAAAACTTATACTAACTATGCCTGACTCTATGAGTATAGAGCGTCGCAAACTTCTTACTCATCTAGGTGCAAAACTCATATTGACTCCTGCTTCAAAAGGTATGAATGGAGCTATCCAAAAAGCTATAGAGTTAGAAAAAGAGTTAGCCAATGCAAAGGTACTACAACAGTTTAACAATCCAAACAATCCTGATGCTCACCGTAAAACTACTGCATTAGAGATACTTAAAGATACAGATAATAGTGTAGATATATTTGTAGCATCAGTAGGTACAGGAGGAACACTTACAGGTATATCTGAAGTACTTAAAGAGCATATTCCTAAAGTAAAAAGTATCGCTGTTGAACCTCTAAACTCTGCTGTACTCTCAGGAAATAGTGCTGGAGTACATAAGATTCAAGGTATAGGAGCTGGATTTATACCACAGATTTTAAATACTCATACCTATGATGAGGTTATAAAAGTAAGTGACAAAGAGGCTTTTGATATGGCAAAATATATAGCCAAAAATGAGGGACTTTTAGTAGGCATATCAGCTGGAGCAAACCTATATGCAACTATGCAAATAGCATCAAGAGAAGAGAATAGAGGTAAAACCATAGTAACCATACTTTGTGATACTGCTGAACGATACCTCTCGACAGAACTTTTTGATGAGTAGTTCTTTGCCTCTTTTACTAGAGACTATCAAGATAGAAGATGGCAAGATAGATAATCTTTCTTACCATCAAAAACGTCTTACAAAAAGTCAAAAAGAGCTTTATGGGGTTGAGAATATAGAGTTAAAAAAGCATATATCAGCCCCTACAAATGGGCTATATCGTTGTCGCATTCTATATGATAAAAAGTTACATAACATCGAGTATATCCCCTACACTCCTAAAAATATAGTATCTTTAAAGATGGTAAACTCAGATATAGAGTATGCATACAAATATGCAAATAGAGATAGTATAGATACACTTTTAAAACAAATAAAAGGTAGTTATGATGAGATAATCATCGTAAAAGATGGATACATTACAGATACAAGCATAGCAAACATAGCCTTTTATGATGGGGTACGATGGCTTACTCCTAAAAATCCTCTTCTAAAAGGTACAATGCGACAAAATCTTATAGAGAATAGAGAAGTAGAAGAAAAAGAGATAAAAGTTAGTGATATAAGTAACTACACACAAGTAGCTTTAATGAATGCTATGATAGGATTTAAAATCTTAAAAAATATCACTATAGAAGATACAAAAGGCAAAATATATGACTACTAATATTTTTCAAACAACTCAATATAAACAGATTATGCAGAAGCATATATTTGAAACTATCGAATATCTTTTTTCTCAAAATCAAGAGTTCGCTATAGCCTGTGAAGTTAAACATCTTAACTTCAATCCACAACTTCCATTAGATATATTAGATAATTTTAATGAAACAGTACTATTTGTTTTAGCTGGATATACTTTTGAGAGTGCTTCTATAGATAGTGACTATTTTAGTTTTGAAGCAGGTTTTGGAGAGAATAACTTTGGCTCAACTGTTACCTTGCCTCTACTAAGTATAAAACAGTTATTTGTAGGAGACAATCCACTTTTATTCAATCTTGCAACATATGAAAAAAAGATAGAAAAAGAGAGTTCTACCAATCTATCTATGGAAGCTCTTCTTAATAACCCAGAAAATAAAAAACTTCTAAAAAATAGAAAATCTTAGCAATTACCTGCTAAGATATAGTTTACTACATTTTCAACATAGGCATTATGTTTATTCTCTTTTAAATATATTATGAAAAATTTACGTATCATTGAGTAACCTCTAAATCTTGCTTCAAAAAGCTCTCCATTTGCTATCTCGTCCATAACTGCATACTTTGACAATATAGATACTACAGGCTTTTGTGGATTTCTCTCACTCTTTTTTAATGTTTGTAAAACTGATGTTGTATTACTAACCTCAGAGAGAACATTAAAACTATTACAAGAGATGCCAAGCTCTTCAAAAACTTCAGAGACAACACGTCTAGTATGAGAGCCTTCATTACGACATACCCAGTCAAATTCATATAGTTCTTCTGTATTTAATGTTTTTGATATTGGTACATTTGAGACAACTATAAGCTCATCTTCCAACCACTCTCTATAGATCAAATCACTATCTATTATAGGTGATTCTATAATACCAATATCAAGCTTTCTATCTTTTATCTTATTTATTATTTTATCACTTACATCAACATCTAAAACAATATCATTATCTATCTCTTTACCTATGGTATTTAGACATTTACCTGGTATGATATGCGTACCTATAGTATAAGATGCACCCAATCTAAAAGTCATCTTTTTATTGATAATCTTTAAAATATCACGCTCAGAAGAGTATATCTCTTTTTCCAATCGTATTGCAATTTTATATAACTCTTCACCTTCTTGAGTAAGTCTAATACCATTTTTCTTACGCTCAATAATCTTACAAGCGAGATACTTCTCTATAAACTTTATCTGTTGCGTTACAGCAGGTTGAGAGATACCCAACTTAGCTGATGCACGAGAGAAACTTCTCTCTCTAACAACACTTAAAAACGTTTCCATCTTTACAAAATCTTTTAACATAAAACCTAACCTTTCCCCTAAATATATAAATATTATATCAATAATTACCTTAAGTTTTACATAAGTTAAACTTATTATTCAAATTTTATTTTAAATATCATACTTAATTAACATCACTATAGACGCTATTTTCTAAACTATATAAAGGTATAATTAATATAATTTAGGAGAGATAAAATTATGGAAACAATATTAAATGCATTAAATCCATCACAAAAAGAAGCTGTAGAACATATAGATGGGGCGATGCTCATATTGGCAGGGGCTGGTTCTGGTAAGACAAAAACTATTACTACACGTCTTGCATATCTTGTAGGTATGGTAGGTATAGACCCTGCCAATACACTTACACTCACTTTTACAAATAAATCAGCTATAGAGATGAGAGAACGAGCATTAAATCTAATGCCATCTTCCATATACTACCCTCCACTTTTATGTACTTTTCATAAATTTGGACTTCTATTTTTAAAGTTTCACATAGAAAAACTTGGACGTAAAAATGGATTTGTTATTATTGATAGTGATGATAAAAAACGTATTATTCGTGCCATTGCAAAAGAGCTAAAAATAGATCTAAATATCTCTTTTATAGCTTCAGAGATCTCCAAATACAAAAACTCAATCCTATCTCCTGAAGTTGTTCTAAACAAAGCAGAACTTTCTGATTATAAAAAGATAGCAAATGTATATGTAAAATATCAAGCAAATATTGAAGAGAATAATCTTGTAGATTTTGATGATTTGCTTATGCTAACTTATAAAATACTATCTGAAAATGATGAATTGAGAAAAGAGACAAGCCAACGATATAGATATATTATGGTAGATGAGTACCAAGATACAAATGAACTACAGTTTAAATTACTTGAACTCCTAGCTTCAGAACATAACAATCTTTGTGTTGTAGGAGATGATGACCAAAGTATCTATGGTTGGCGTGGAGCAAATATACAAAATATTTTAAATTTCTCAAAAAATTTTAAAGAGTGTAAAAATGTAAAACTAGAGACAAACTACCGTTCTACTCACCCTATCTTAAATGCAGCCAACAGACTCATAGAACATAACTCTACAAGACTTGGTAAAAAACTAACTTCATATAAAGGAGATGGAGAAGATGTTAAACTTCTTCACTCACTAGATGAGTCCATGGAGGCAAAATCTATTGCCTATGAGATACAAAAACTACTTAATAGTGGAACAGATCCAGATGAGATAGCAGTACTCTATCGTATAAATGCTCTATCTCGTTCACTTGAAGAGGGTTTTAGTAAAGCTGGACTTGCTTTTAAACTCATTGGTGGTATGAGATTTTATGAACGTGCAGAGATAAAAGATATCATCTCATATCTTAGAGTTATATCAAATCCAAATGATGACTTCTCCCTACTACGTATCATAAATAAACCAAAACGTGGCATAGGTAAAGCATCTATAGAGAAGCTACAAAATGGTGCTTTTGAAGCAAAATTATCACT
>JALUBF010000019.1 GCA_027045015.1 Sulfurovum sp. | reverse complement strand
AAATAATACAACAAATGCTATTGATGGAGGAGTATTTTCACCTATGAAAAAGTTAATGCATATTTATGTTGGATTTAGTAAAAGTTTGAAGTTGAAAATAGTAGATTTTTATCTTGTTAATTATCATCAAAAGTTATGAATCGGACCCCCGTTTTTTTTATTAAGTCAGATATTGAGATTAAGTGATGTTATCTCATCATCATCTACTATTATAATTTTATTTTTACTCATTTGAAACCTTGGTATTAAATAATATTGTTAAATTGTGATATATTATATATAATAATTCTACTATCTGTTATCTGAGTAGATAGTTGCAAACTTATCCTTGCACTGTTACGAAAAGGTACAATTAATCATTTTAAGATACAATAATAGTGAAAATCTTTTGTAGGGATAAATGATGGCTTATCGGGTATATATTTTAAAGTGTGCAGATGAAACACTCTACACAGGTATCACAACAGATATAATGCGTAGAGTAGAGGAGCATAATAGTTCGGACAAAGGTGCAAAGTACACAAAGCTTCGTAGACCTGTAGAACTTGTTTATAGTGAAGAGAGTGAGAACAGAAGCAGTGCTTCAAAACGTGAGTATGCCATTAAAAAACTCTCACGCCTAGAAAAACTGGAGTTAATAAATGTTTAAAATATATGTAGATGGTGATGCTTTCCCAAATCTTCTCAAACCAATACTCATTAAACAGATAGAGCGTTTAGCTCTTGAAACAGTAGTAGTTGCTAATAAAAAAGTTTCAATAGGAAAGAGTAAGTATGTCTCTTATATGATTGTAGATGCAGGTGCAGATGAAGCAGATAATAAAATAGTAGAGATACTCGAGGAGGGTGACTTAGTGATAACTGCTGATATTCCTTTCGCAGATAGAGTTATCAGTAAAAATGCCCATGCAATAGATTACCGTGGAGAGCTTTATAGTGTTGATAACATTAAGCATTACTTAGCGATGAGAAACCTTATGGATAAGATACGAGAGAGCGGAGAGATTACTAAAGGACCAAAACCTTTTTCAAGTAAAGATGCCGAACTCTTTGCAAATCAACTGAATGCCTTTTTGTATAAAAACCTTCATTAAGAAGAAATATTTAAAATGTACATGAACTTATTTACATAATCTCTATTATAGCACTAAAATGCTATTATTCTTTTAATTAACAGCATTAGGAAAGCAAGCAATGATGAAATTTGAACTCAAAGATGAATACATAGAACTTTTTAAACTTATAAAAGTACTAGACTTAGTAGATACAGGTGCCCAGGCAAAGATGATAGTAGCTGATGGTTATGTAGAAAGAAATGGTGAAATAGAACTACGGAAACGTGCGAAGCTTGTAAAAGGCGATAAGCTTGTAATAGGTGGAGATGTTGAGGTTGAAATCCACTAAACAAGATTTACCTTTACTCGAACCACTCTATCTTTTACCCATTTTTATCTAAATTATAAAGTCAAGCTATGAACTTTAGCTTAGATTAACTTTATTTGATTATATTACCAAATATATAAAAATATTTCAGGAGAAACTATGAGAGCTGCATGGCTAAAAAAGCGTGAAAATGACGCTGTAAGAACACAGATGTATTATGCAAAACAGGGTATTATTACAGGTGAAATGGAATATGTTGCTAAAGTTGAAGAACTATCTCCAGAGCTAGTACGTAGTGAAGTTGCACGTGGACGTATGATTATCCCTGCGAATGTAAACCATACTTCGCTAGAGCCGATGGCTATCGGTATTGCAAGTAAGTGTAAGATAAATGCAAACATCGGTTCATCTGCAATCGCTGCTGACATCGAAGATGAAGTTGAGAAGATGAAAGTTTCTCAAAAGTACAAGGCAGATACAGCGATGGATCTCTCAACTGGTGGTGATCTTGATGAAATCCGTAAGG
>JALUBF010000018.1 GCA_027045015.1 Sulfurovum sp. | reverse complement strand
TGATTACCTTTACATTTTATTAAAGGAAACCTTTTTGCATACACACCACTATTTAAATAGATAATATCTCCACTCTTAGCAACATGACAAATCTTTTTTATCTTATTGGGATTATCTTCAGGATAGAAATTAAATTCTTTAGCCTCTAAGTTTAAATTTATTAATAATAGGATTAAAATAAAATATTGCATAACTTACCTTCTATTTTTTACTATGTTTTGTTATATATGTGCTTGAAGTGGAAATCTTTCAGGATGTTCTATCATCTCTAAGCTCAAATCTACATCTAAGTTTTCCCAATATAGATGACCTTTTCCAAAGCTTTCAACTTTTGTTATATCATTAATAGTTTTATCTTTAAACCAAGGAAATTGCTCATAAGGCAAAAAGAGTTCTTTTTCTCCTGTCAATATCCATAATCCATGATTTGATATATTTGTTACTTCAGTTTCCAAAATGTTCCTCCCATGCTTTAATAAATTCTTCATAATGTTCTTCAATGATTTTTTCAACTTCATTAAGCTCTTTTCGTGAGAGCTTATAGTTTTTTGCTAATTCAATTTGAGGATCTAGCCAAAATTTTGCTTCTCCATGTTGACACTGTATGTGAACATGCTGTCTTAACTCTTCTCTTGAGAAAAAGAAAAACCGATAACCTTTAATTTTTAAAATTGTTGGCATTTTACAGTCCTAAATTTATTTTAAAGTATTTTAGCATAATTTCAAAATTTTAGGTTTTAGTAAAGAGAGAGGAGTCAGGTGATAATGACAACCTATTTTTATCAAATAATCTTTCGATATGATACAATTTACAATCCAACATGGCAGAATACAATCTCTTTGGTTGCATTATCACCTGACCCCTATGCTCCTCATTATGTTTACCTAAAAAAGGCTATGAAAGAGAATGATTTCACCAAAATAAGAGAGGAAATAGCAACTTACATCTTGGCGTTTAGACTGAATTTAGGCTATTTTTTAGAAAAATTGAGGTGAGAAATTAGGCTAAATTAGGGATGAATTGGACTAAGTTCACAGTCTCTATGTTATTAAAAAGTAACAAAAAAGTTAAATTCATCTTTTTAAGATATAATCATTTTATTGAATTTTATATATAAAATAAGGACATTATAATGAGTTGGACACCAAGTAGTTGGAGAGATTTTCCTATAAAACAGCAACCAACATATCAAGATAAAGAGCAACTTAAAAAAGTTGAAGAGAAATTAAACTCATATCCACCACTTATTTTTGCAGGTGAGGCTAGAAGACTTAAAGAGAAATTGGCAGCTGCTGGTCGTGGTGAGGCTTTTTTACTTCAAGGTGGTGATTGTGCTGAGAGTTTTTCTGAGTTCAATACAAAGAGTATTAAAAATCTATTTAAACTAATGCTTCAGATGAATATGGTACTTATGTACTCTACTGGTAAACCAGTTATAAAAGTAGGGCGTATAGCAGGACAATTTGCTAAACCTCGCTCTTCTGATTTTGAAGAGATAGATGGGGTTAAACTTCCATCATATCGTGGAGATATCATCAACGGTATTGAGTTTGATAAAGATGCTCGTATCCCAAATCCAGACAATATGATACAAGCTTACAATCAAGCAGCATCTACGCTAAATCTTCTTCGTGCATTTTCACGTGGTGGATTGGCAGATCTAAATAAAGTTCATCAGTGGAATTTAGAGTTTATAAAAGATAACCCACTAGGTAAGAAGTACAATGAATTATCTGTCAAGATAGATCGTTCTATGAAGTTTATGGCAGCTTGTGGTTTGACTTCAGACATAGTACCTCAGTTGCATCAAACAACACTTTATACTTCTCATGAGGCACTTTTACTTAACTATGAAGAGGCTTTGACACGTAAAGATAGTGAGACAGGTGACTACTATGACTGTTCTGCTCATATGTTATGGATAGGAGATAGAACACGTGATTTAAATGAGGCACACATAGAGTACTTTAGAGGGATTAAAAATCCTATAGGTTGTAAAGTTGGTCCAACTATGGGTGAAGATGAACTTATAGAACTTATAGATGCACTTAACCCTGACAATGAAGAGGGAAGACTAAATCTTATCGTACGTATGGGAGCTAGTAAAATAGCTGAGGCTTTTCCTCCATTGCTTAAGAAAGTGCGTGATGCAGGTAAAAATGTAGTATGGACTATAGACCCAATGCACGGAAATGTAGAGAAATCTTCAACTGGTTTTAAAACAAGAAATTTTGATAATATTCTCTCTGAAGTAGAGCAGTTTTTTAACATACATAAAGAGATGGGGACAGTTGCAGCTGGTATTCATTTGGAGATGACAGGTAATGATGTTACAGAGTGTACGGGAAGTACCTCTTGTGCCATTACAGATGAAGGACTTGCTAGTCGTTACCATACACAGTGTGACCCAAGATTAAATGCCTCTCAGGCACTTGAACTATCGTTTATGCTTTCAGATACTATTACTGAAAGTTAATTTCAAGAGATAATGAAGATGTTTTTATCATCTTCATACTCATATCGTAACTCTTTTTTATGAATATCTAAAATACTTTTTACAATATATAGACCCAAGCCTAAACCTTTTTTAGATGTATGAAATGGTTTAAAGTAGTTTTCTAAAGGCTCATTTAATTTTTCCCCTTTGTTTACTATAGCTAATTTATGGTTGTTTATCTGTATAAGTACTTTTTTATCTATAGAATATTTTATGGCATTGTCTAGCATATTTTTAATGACAAGTGTAAATAGCTCAAAATCAACTTCTATTTGATAATCTTCTAACAATTGTACCTCTATATAATCTTTACTATTTTCAAGCATAAGTATGTCTATACTTGCTTCAATAAGGTCGGATATCTTATATGGTTTTATATCTAACTTAAAGTTTTTAGAGGTGATTTTTTCTATCTTTGCAAACTCATCTATAAGAAGATTTAATCTTTCAAAGATACTATGCATACGAGCTTTATTTCTCTCATCTGGTAGCATCTCTGCTATGAGTCTTCCTTTTCCTATGGGTGTTTTAAGTTCATGCATAATAGCACGTAAAAAGAGTTGACGTGATGTAATTAGTTCACGTATCATTGTGACAGCATTATTGAACTCATTTGCAACTTCGCCTATCTCATCTTTTTTATTACTAGAACATTGAATGTTTAGATTGCCTTCAGAAAATGTTTTTATCTTATTTTTTAGTACACTTATTGGTTTAAGACTTCTCATCACCCACCAGTAGAGCATAAGCATAAGTAAAAAGACAATAGTAAATACAATAATACGTTTTAGAGGGAACTTAGTCTTATTTTTATTTTGTAAAAATAGTTTAAATCTATCATTGTTTATAAGAATAATACGCTGAAATTTATAGTTATCTACAGCATATTTTTTATATTTATTTTTCTCTTTAAAATAGTGTTCTATCTGTATCTTTTTAGCTTTATCTTTAATAAGAGAGAAGTTTTGTGATGCCAAATAGGCTTCATCTATCTTACCATATACTAAAAAATAGTTATATAGATAATGAGATACAAGACGCTCATGCATAGCATTGTCTTCATCATATCTAAGATGGTCATACTTTATAGAGCCAATAAATAGCAAAGCAAGAAGAAACAGTATAATAGAGAAGATAAGATGAATCTTACTTCTTAAAGAGGTAAATCCATTAAACAAGCTTATATCCTACACCACGTACAGCTTGTATCCTTTTATTATCTCCTAATTTTGATCTTATTTTAGAGATGATAACATCAAGACTTTTCCCTTGAGAGTCTATACTCATATTGCCAGATGTATTGATGATTTGCTCACGAGATTGAGTTATACCTTGATTACTAGCAAGTAGATGTAAGACTTCAAACTCGGCAGGAGTTAAACTTAGTGCTTCTTCTTTAAAATATATGGTGTCACCTTTTATCTCAAAGTCCCCTTTTGGTTTGCTATATTTAGTCTCTTTTGCTTTAGAGTAACGTCTTAAAAGAGACATAATACGTGCATACATCTCTTTTGGGTCGTAAGGTTTTGGAAGATAATCATCTGCACCGATATCGAGAGCTTTTACTTTATCATTTATGTCAGAACGAGCTGAAGATATGATAACAGGAATGTCATACTTTTGCATAACCTCTTCACAAACTTCAAGCCCGTCCATACCAGGGAGTGTAAGATCCAATATAAGTAGGTCATACTTTTTTACCCCAGCACTAAGTCCTAAGTAAGGGTCTTCAAAATTAGTTACTTTAATGTCATATTGGGCTAAGTATTCGCTAAGTAATTCTGCAAATTCTGTATCATCTTCTATCATTAAAATATTAACCATAGATTACCTTTTTTATTTATTGTACTAATTTAAGGTTAATTGAAATCAAATGCCTTTTTCATATAAGGTTTTATCTCATCAAAAGTATATGATCTATTTGTAAAATATTCAAAAGCGATAATACCTTGATATAGTAGCATATCTGAACCATCTTTAGTAGGCTTATTGTGGCTTTTTGCAAGTTTTAAAAATGGTGTCTCTTTACCGTATATTACATCTACGCAAGCTTTGGCATTTGGTATAACACTATTTAGTATCTCTCTTGGTGCAGGTAGATTCTCATCTTGTAACCCTGCTGAAGTCATATTTATAACAAGGTCAAATGATTGTGGCTTAAATGTTTCAAAGGTATATGTCTCAAAGCCATCAGATTTATATCTCTCTAGTCTTGCTTGGCTTCTATTTAGAAGTGTTACTTCATATCCTTCATCTCGTAGTATGCTTGATGTTGCTTGTGCTGTACCTCCAGCACCTAAAAATAGTACTTTTTTTATATCTTTAAATTCAGATATAGCTTTTAAAAACCCAGGTGCATCGGTATTGTATCCATACAATTTTCCATCTTTTTCTACAATGGTATTGACCACACCAATTTTTTGAGCAAAGCTATCTAGTAGATCACAAGCTTCAAATGCTGACTCTTTGTGTGGTACAGTGATATTTGCACCTTTAAGTCCTAAGTTTAAAAAAGTATCTTTTAGGTTACTCCCATCTTTTAGCAAGTAGCGTGTATAGCAACTATCAATAGATAGTCCATTAAAGGCAAGATTATGCATAAGTGGAGATTTTGAGTGAGATACAGGATTGCCAAATATAGCAAAAAGTTCTTTTGCCATATTATAAGTTTTCCATATCTTTTAGAGTAGCAAGTAATGCTCCAAGTTTGTTTTTTACCTCTAAATACTCTAACTCTGGTATAGAGTCTGCAACAATTCCTGCACCAGCTTGTAGGGTAATACTATCTGCTTTTATGAGTGATGTACGTATGGCTATGGCTGAGTCCATATTGCCATTGAATGAGAAGTATCCAACTGAACCTGAGTAGAAACCACGTTTAAGTCCCTCATATTGGGCTATGAGTTTCATCGCCTCTATCTTAGGAGCACCTGTCATAGTACCAGCTGTAAATGTAGCTGCAAATAGATCAAACATATCTTTATCATCATCTATATGTGCTTCTACATCAGATACCATATGCATAACATGAGAGTAGCGTTCTACACGCATCATATCTGTTACTTCTACAGTTCCTGTTTTTGCAACACGCCCTACATCATTACGTCCTAAGTCTATTAACATTAGGTGTTCTGCACACTCTTTAGGGTCATTTAGCATCTCAATTTCAAGCTCTTTGTCTCTAGCTACATTTTTACCACGTTTGCGAGTACCTGCTATAGGACGAAGAAGTATCTCTCCCTCAGTTAGACGCACCATCACTTCAGGACTTGAACCACAGATGGAAAAATCTTCATAATCAAGTAAAAATAGATAAGGAGATGGATTTTTAGAACGTAAAACTCTATAGAAACTCAATGGGTCAATCTGACCTTTTTGTGTATATCTGTTTGCAAGTAAAATCTGAAAAATATCACCTGAACGAATATTCTCTTTAGATTCATCTACAAGTCTTTTAAAACGCTCTTCATCTATGCTAAAACTACCTTCACCATCTAATCTTACAGCTTTAAGTGGCATAGGTGCAGATGTTGAAGTTAGTATATTTTCAATAGACTTTATTCCCCAATCCATACTATTATCATTGAGTATAAGTGTTAGCTTTGCAGATTTGTGTGAGTAGGCTATGATGATTTTAGGACGAACAAGGTCAAGGTCTGGAGTATTAAGTGGGTCAATAAGGTTATCCATACTCTCTTCTAAGGTTGGTTCAAAAACTTTTACCATATCATAAGCTATGAAACCTATAAAACCATCTACAAAAGAGAAACCAACTTCAGATGCTTTTTCTTTATAAGTTTTTTTATCTACACTTTTATAATACTCTTTTAAAAAACTAAAAGGGTCTTTGTCTATAACTTTTGTAATATTGGAACTATCTGTATATTGTGTGGTTTTATCTTTATACATTAGACGCTCTTTTGCACCTACAGTTATAAATGAGAAGTTACCATCACTTGTATTGACAACAGATTCAAAAAGCATAGTAATCTCATCTGAGAAAACCTCTTTTATCTTTCCGTAAAGTGCTACTGGAGTTAGTTGGTCAAATAAAATTGTTTTATGCATATTTTTACTTTTTAAAGATATAAGCACTTTTAGTAATAATATCTTTAACTTTTCTTAAAGACTTATTAGCTATTTTTCTAGTACCATAAGGTCCAATTAGAACTTTATTTAATCCATTTATTTTATAGATACTATATCTGTATCTATTTTTCTTCAAGACTGTTAGTAACTGACTTCTTAAAGTAGGTTTTTCTTTAAAAGAACCAACTTGGATATAGTATTTAAAATGTGATTTATGAACTTTTCGTACTCGTTTGTGTTCTCTTTCTTTAGTATGAGATACTCTTCTTACTCTTTCTTTCGGTTTTACTATTGGTTGTTTCTTAACTTTTACTCTATCTTCTTGTTCAAACTCTTTAGTTATTTCTACATGTTGTTTTTTGATTTTATCTTCTATTGAATCTTCTTTAGGTTCTGATGGTATAGAGACATTCTTTTTATCGTCTTTTTTATCTTCTATTGTTGGTATATCTTTTTTTACTATATTAGTATTATCAATTTTATCTTGGGAATTTTCTATTTCTGTAGGATTTTTCAATTTAAGTTCAGGTGCAACATAAGTTATATTATTTTGAGCAGTTTCAAAATCAGATTTTGTATTAGTATCACTTTTTAATATACTTTTCATAGATATAATAGTAGTTATTAATATAACTATAAAAATAGCAAGTATTGTCAATAATTTTTTTGACTTATTATTTTTAGGTTTTATATGATTATCGACGATTATATCATCAAGGTTATGGTCATACATAGATAAACTCTCCATAATTTTTTATAGATTATATCATATTTTTTTTCAACTACATTAGAATTGATTTCTATCAAGGAGTCATAGGTAAAGGAAACTAAATTCTTTTAGGTAAGAATTTAGTTTTTTTAGAAGTTTTAATATATTGGTTTATCGTAAATAACAAAGTTTTGAGCAAGTTCTTTCATCTCTTCTTTAATCTGTGCATGAAGCTCTTCATCATTAATATTGTCAAGTACATCAGCAATTTTGTTTGCAATTATCTCAAATTCAGCCTCTTTCATACCACGACTTGTAAGTGCAGGAGAACCTATGCGTACACCTGAAGTTACAAATGGACTTCTTGTTTCTCCTGGGACAGTATTTTTATTTACAGTTATTCCTGAAGCACCTAAAGCAGCATCAGCATCTTTACCAGAGAAATCTTTGTTAAGGAAGCTTACAAGTACAAGGTGATTGTCTGTTCCCCCTGAGACTACATCATATCCACGAGCTACAAGTACTTCAGCCAATTTAGAGGCATTTGCTTTTACTTGTTTAGCATAAACTTTCCATTCATCACTTAGATTGTGTTTAAACCCTACAGCTTTTGCAGCTACTACGTGAACTAATGGACCACCTTGAAGCCCTGGGAAGATAGCAGAGTTTATCTTTTTAGCTATATCTTCATCATTTGTCATAATCATACCACCACGAGGACCAGCTAAGGTTTTGTGAGTAGTTGTAGTTACAACATCAGCATAAGGAAATGGACTAGGGTGTTCACCTGCACATACAAGTCCTGCAATGTGTGCAATATCGGCAAAAAGGATAGCTCCTACTTCATCAGCAATCTCTCTAAATTTTTTAAAGTCTATCTCTCTAGCATAAGCAGATGCACCACAAACAATGATTTTTGGTTGTACAGTTTTAGCAATTCTCATCACTTCATCATAGTTTATGCGACCATCAAGCTCTACACCATAAGTAAATGAAGAGTAGTTTTTACCAGAAAAACTTGGTTTACTTCCGTGAGTTAAATGTCCACCATGACTTAAGTCCATACCTAAGATTTTTTCACCAGCTTTAAGTAGTGCTGCATATACTGCACCATTTGCTTGGCTACCTGAATGTGGTTGTACATTTGCATAGCTACAACCAAAAAGTTCACAAGCTCTATCAATAGCAAGTTGTTCTACAGTATCTGCAAATTCACAACCACCATAGTAACGTTTATATGGATAACCTTCAGCATATTTGTTAGTAAATACTGAACCCATAGCTTCCATAACAGCAGGAATAGTAAAGTTTTCAGAAGCAATCATCTCTAGGTGATTTGTTTGTCTCTCTCTCTCATTCTCAATAGCATTAAATATCTCTGGGTCAAAAGTTTCAATTTCGTATGACATGTAGTTCCTTATCTTGGAAAGTAATTTTAATTTGTATTTATATCAAATTTCATCTAAATATGTTATGAATTTTAACTCCATTGTAGTTAGGTAGTTAGTTTAAAATATATTTAATTTAATTTTTCTGGAAAGTTAATCATAAATTTTTGTATTTT
>JALUBF010000017.1:5962-9060 GCA_027045015.1 Sulfurovum sp. | reverse complement strand
GTAACACCTGCTGCTTTAGTAAAAGCATTTACGATTGGTAATAATGAGTAAGTAGCTAATGCTGGAGCCTCATCAATTTTTGACCATATAATTTTTGGTAATGACATAATTATTCCTTAAACTTTAATATTTTTATTAAAATATAATATCACTACTTCTGTTTAATGAGATTGAAATACTATTTCATCATAACTTACTACTATATATCTGTTTCTATATTACACAATTGATAAACAAGACCTATCTAATATATTCAGCAGGAAATGCAACTGGTATTGGATGGTGAAGTCTTACATATAAGGCTTCATCTTTAATTTGACATAACTCATAAGGAACATATATATATCTTGCTCCTATCTTTTTACTACGCTGACTCTTCTCTTCTAGGTGCAATCTTATGCCCATAGGTATATTTTTTGCAAATTTATCAGGGATCATTGTATCAACTGCTAAAATTAAAATATCTATATCATCTTTTTCAATAAGCTCTTTTGCCAAATCTTCTAAAAATGTGTAACTTTTTGTAGAATCTTTTATCTCATTCTCATACACTTCTACCTCTTGTAAATCAGTTAATAACATTAAAAAAGGTTGAAAATGTTTTTTCTCTTCCAATGATTTTTTTGCTTTATCTACAGCTTTTTCTAAAAGTTCTAATGCTTTTATATCATCTGCTTCATTTTTACTATTCAATCTATCAAATCTCCTATCAATAATCAATTTTTTATTTCTTAGAAATATTTAAATTACTTTTCTAAGACCAAATCCTCTTCTAAAAATACACCTATCTCTTTTGCTTCATTCATCATAAGCTCACTAACTTTCCACTTACTCTCAATTATTACATCTGCCAACTTAGACTTAATATGTAACTCCAATGGACGTTTTCCTGGATAACGCTCTACTAAACACATCAAATCTTCTACAATCTTACTATCTGGCATAAGATTTAAAGAGAGTATTAGAGGTGGCTGTTCAGGTTCTTGTGTATGTTTTTGCTCTTTTTTTATCTTTATCTTCTCTTTTTTTGCATCTTTTATGGACTCAATTTTCAATATATTCATACGGGTAAAATCACCATCTTTAGTAATCTTAACTTTAAAAGCTATAGGTTTAGCAATATCAAAATTATCTTCAAGCTCTTTTAGTCTATTTTCAAAAAGCATTAGCTCAATATTTCCATGCAAATCCATAATATTAGCAATACCAAACTTATTACCTTTTTTTGATATCTTTTCAGTAATATTTTCTATCTTACCTATGAACATAGCTTGTGAACCATCTGCTAAATCGTCTATTTCAGAGCTTAATGTATATTTAATCTTATCTAACTGCTCACGATATTTATCTAATGGGTGACCAGATACATAAAACCCTAAAGACTCTTTCTCCATCTCTAGTATCTCCATATCTTCAAACTCTTGCATATTAGTAAGTTCAATAGTTACAGAAGTCATCTCCTCATCATCGCCCCAAAGTGAGTTAACTGCCTGTTTTTTTGCATCTCCAGCTTTCTTTGCCATCTCTATAATATCATCTATCTGAGAAAGTATAGCCTTACGTGAGTACCCAAAACTATCAAATGCTCCAGCTTTAGCTAAAGTCTCTATTACCCTTTTATTTACTTTACTTGAGTCTATACGAGAAACAAAATCTGAAAAATCTTTAAACTCACCATTAATTCTAGCTTCAAGCATACTATTGATAGCGATATCACCTGCACCTTTTAATGCACCCATACCAAACATTACTACCTCATCACCATCTATATTGGTAGCTTCAAAGACAAGTCCTGATTTATTAATATCTGGTGGAAGAAGTTTAATACCCATACGTTTAAGCTCATCAACATAACGTACTACTTTATCTGTATTGTTCTTTTCCAAAGTCAAGATAGCAGCCATAAACTCTGTAGGATAATAATATTTTAAATAAGAGGTATAAAAAGTTACCATTGCATAGGCAGCTGAATGTGATTTATTGAAACCATATCCTGCAAATTTAACAATAAGGTCAAACAGATCAAAAGCTTTCTTTCTATCAAAACCTTTTTTCTCTGCTCCATCTGCAAACTCACCTTGAAGTTTATCCATCTCTGCTTTAATCTTCTTACCCATAGCTCTACGTACCAAGTCAGCACCACCAAGACTAAATCCACCAATAGTTTGAACTATCTGCATAACCTGTTCTTGATAGACAATAACCCCATAAGTAGGCTTAAGTATAGGCTCCAATTCAGGAAAAGCATAGGTAATTTCAGCACGACCATGTTTACGCTCCACAAAGTCATCTAACATACCAGACTCCATAGGTCCAGGACGATATAGTGCAAGCATCGCGATAATATCTTCAAATCCATCAGGTTTAAGCTTTTTTGCCAAATCTTGCATACCAGCTGACTCTATCTGAAATAGTCCTAAAGTTTCACCTGTTGAGATATATTCATAAACTTTTTTATCTTCTATATTCTCTTCAACAAAGTTGATACGCTTACCATGGCGACGCTCTACAAGTTGTAGTGCCTCCTCTATGACAGTTAAAGTTTTTAGTCCCAAAAAGTCAAATTTGATCAAATCAACATCTTCAACATACTTGCCTGAGTATTGAGTAGCTAATGTATCAAGCCCTGATGGTTTAAAAAGTGGTGTCTTTTGCCATAGTGGTTCATTGGATATAACAACACCAGCTGCGTGTGTACCTGCATTACGGTTAAGTCCTTCAAGTGCCAGTGCATACTCCCAAGTACGCTTTGCCTGAGGATCAGACTCTAAAAGTTCTGCTATCTTTGGCTCTTTTTCATACGAACTTTTAAGGTCAATACCAAGTTCATCAGGAATAAGTTTTGCCATAGCATCTGCTTTAGAGTAAGGCATATCGAGCACACGAGCGACATCACGTATAACCCCTTTTGCAAGAAGCTTACCAAAAGTAATGATTTGAGCAACATTCACACGCCCATACTTCTCTACTACATAGTCTATTATCTCTTGACGACGAGCCTGACAAAAGTCCATATCTATATCTGGCATACTTACACGCTCTGGATTGAGAAATCTCTCAAAAAGTAATCCATAAGGCATAGGGTCAATATCGGTAAT
>JALUBF010000017.1:0-5862 GCA_027045015.1 Sulfurovum sp. | reverse complement strand
TGTGTATCATTTGTTGCGATTATCTTTATGCCTGTCTCTTTAGATAGCTGAATAATCTGTTTATCTATGCGATGTTGATCACCAATTCCATGACGCATCATCTCTAAGTAAAAGTCATCACCAAATAGCTCTTTGTAACGTAAAGCTACGCTCTTTGCCTCATCATACCCTTTAGCACCAAATTTTAGATTGCGTTCTGATAGATTTAAATTCCAGTTTACTTCACCTTGTAAACAGGCACTTGAACATATAAGTCCCTCTGAATTATCTTTAAGTAATTTCCAGTTAATACGAGGATAGTAGTAAAATCCATTTAGGTAAGCTTGTGAACTAAGAAACATTAAGTTCTTATATCCTACCTCATTTTTAGCATACAAACAGAGGTGAAAACGCTGTCTTATAGACTTATCTCCAATATCATCTTGATTATGAAGATAAGCCTCCATACCGATGATTGGCTTTATCCCCTCTTTACGCATAGTGTTGTAAAAATCTATAGTACCAAACATATTACCATGATCTGTCATAGCCACAGAATTCATACCAAGCTCTTTTACCTTACTAGCAAGAGCCTTTATCTTATTGGCTCCATCAAGAAGTGAATACTCTGTATGGAGGTGCAAATGAGTAAACTGTGGACTTTTTTTAGTTTCTTCGGACATTCAATACCTTTACTATAATTGATTTTAATATAACAAAGATTTAGTGAATTTGTGATTAATTAATAATATTTAATCTATCCTCTATCAAACTATTTACCACTTTTGGATTTCCTTTTCCTTTAGTAGCTTTTAAGACCTGTCCTACAAAGAAGCCAAACAGTTTGTTATTTCCTGCTCTATATTTCTCTACATTATCAGGATTTTTAACTATTATCTCTTCAATAATTGGTAACAATACAGAAGGGTCACTTATCTGAATAAGTCCTTTACTATCAACAATTTGTCTCGGTTCTTCCCCACTTTTGCTCATCTCTTCAAATACCTGTTTTGCTATCTTTGTTGAGATAATCTCATTATCAACCATCTCAATAAGTTTAGCTACTTGTTTTGGAGTATATTTTAATGCACTAATATCTTTTTGCTTCAACTCTCTAGCTATATCATTTGTTACAATATTTGCGATACCTACAGGAGTAAATAGACTCTCTAATGCCTCTTCATAGAAAGATGACAGTTGTTTATCTCTTGCTAAAGTATTGGCTACTTCAGGGTTAAGTTTTAACTCGTTTATATACTTTTCAAACTTAGCCTCTTCCTCTTTGGTCATAGGAGTTACTTCTCCATCTATTTGTACTTTTTTAGGCTCTTGTTTTTGTCTATTTTGTGGTGTTTTTTTCTTTTGTGATGATGCCTCTTTTAGTGCAACAATTTTATTGAATACTGGTTTTTTATCTGTATAATCAACAGGGTCTGCAAAAAAGTATCCTTCTCTTTCAAACTGAAAACGTACATCTGGCTTTTGAGTAATAACAGCTGGTTCTATAAGAGCATTTTTTACAATTTTAAGAGAATTTGGATTGAGATCATCTATGTTTTGTGGTGATTCGTTTATATATAGTCTATCATATAATCTTACTTCAATCTCTTTAGCTTCATTTGCTTCAACCCACTGAATGGCACTTTTTACTTTTATACCACTTGTATCTTCTCCACTTTTTGAATCTGGATAATACTCAGCTTTAATCTCTACAATATTGCCATGTTCATCTTTTATAATCTCTTTACAGCAGATAATATAGGCATGTTTAAGACGTACAGGTTGTGTAGGAGTTAAACGGAAGTAACCTTTGGTTGGATTTTCCATAAAGTCATCTCTTTCTATGTAAATCTCTTTAGAGAATGGTAATCTTCTTGAACCCTCTTTAGGTACATCATGAGGATAGTAAGATGCCTCTAACTCCTCTTTACCATCATAGTTACCAATAGTTACTTTTAGTGGATCAAGTACACACATAACACGTGGAACTTTGGGATTTAAATCACTACGAATAGAGAACTCTAGTTGAGCTACATCTACAACTGAATTTGCTTTAGCTACTCCAATTTGCTCACAAAAATTCAATATAGACTCAGGAGTATAACCTCTTCTTCTAAGCCCTGCTATGGTAGGTAATCTTGGGTCGTCCCATCCATTTACCAACTTCTTTTCTACCAACTCTAAAAGTTTTCTCTTGCTCATAACGGTATAGTTTATATTTAGTCTTGCAAACTCATATTGGTAAGGTCTTGGAGGCTCTAATTTTAATGTATCAAGTACCCAGTCATAAATCTCACGATTATTTTCAAATTCCAAAGTACAAATAGAGTGAGTTACCCCTTCAAGATAATCCGATAAACAGTGAGCAAAATCATACATAGGGTAGATTGACCACTCATCTCCTGCTCTAAAATGGTGAGAATGTTTTATCCTGTATAAAAGTGGGTCACGCATCTTCATATTTGGAGAAGCCATATCTATTTTAGCTCTTAAGACATGTTCTCCTTCTTGAAATTTACCATTTTTCATTTGCTCTAAAAGCTCTAAGTTCTCTTCTACACTTCTTTGTGCATACTTACTTCTTTTACCTGCTTGTGTGACTGTACCACGGTACTCTCTCATCTGCTCTTCAGGTAAAGAGTCCACATATGCTTTTCCCATAGATATAAGCTCTTTAGCATATGCATATAGTTTAAAGAAATAATCAGATGTATAGTGTACATCTTTATCCCATTCAAAGCCTAACCATTGCACAGCATCTTTTAAAGCCTCTACATATTGAGTATCTTCAGTAGTTGGATTTGTATCATCCATTCTTAGATTACATCGACCTTGATAATCTCTAGCAATACCAAAATTAATACTAATAGACTTTGCATGTCCGATATGTGGAAAACCATTTGGCTCAGGAGGAAAGCGTGTAATTATCTCTTGGTATTTACCTGCTTTTAAATCCTCTTCTACTTTACGTCTTAAAAAATCTTTGCTTTTGTTCATTGTTAAACCTTATTTTATAAAGATAAGTATTTTAACTAATTAGCACTTAGTGGGGTATTACTTTGAGCGTAAAACCCAAAATAACATCACCATACCAAAGGTTATATTGAACCAGCTTACACCACTTGCAAACATATCTTCAAATTGTTTACATAACCATCTTTGTATAGATAGTCTTTCTGTCAAACTATGAGAATGAAACCAATTTACAAGTTCTGGTTGCCAAATGTATGTTATGAGTTCTGGAAGAAAAAAGAAGAGTATTATCCCCATAATGCCCCAAAAAGTTTTTTGAGGTTTTATGTTAGAGATAGTCTCTTTAAGTTTTGGATCGTTATCGATACGATTTTGTATCTTTTTTATCTTATCTTTCATAGATTAACAGTAATTAAGTAGCATACCATCTTTTACTGATTGCATACTCTCTTTACCTACTAGTTGTTCTATGATAGCAAGTCCAAAACAAAGAGCAGTTCCTGGACCTTGTGATGTCATTACATTATTATCTATGACAACTTTTTTATCATCTTGATAACCATCGTGATTTATATCATCTTTTACACTTGGATAACATGTATACTTGCTACCTAAAACACCTGCTTTTTTTAGTACAAAAGGAGCAGCACACATAGCACCAATAGTTTTATTTGCTTTAAACTCTTTAACAAGTTCAATAATACGACTATTGTCAGCTAAAGCATGTGTTCCTCCCCAACCACCAGGAAGAACCATCATATCAAAGTCATCAACTATAATATTTTTAAGAGATACATCAGCTTGAATAGTAATACCATTAGCCCCTGTTACCAACCTACCATGCAATTCATCTTCAATAAATGCAGTTACAACTTCAATCCCACCACGACGCATAGTATCTATAAGTCCTACTGCCTCTACCTCTTCAAAGCCTTCTGCAAGAGGTACAATAACTGATGCCATAAGATACTCCTCTATTTTGCTTTTTCTAAATATTTACCTTCAACTGTATCTACCTTAATCATCTCACCTTCAAGAACATGAAAAGGTACTTGAACAACAGCCCCACTCTCTAATGTTGCAGGTTTTTTACCACCTTGTGAATCACCCTTGAAGTTTGGTGGAGTCTCTACAATTTTAAGTACAACAGTTTGAGGAATCTCAACAGAGATAGCTTTTCCACCATGAAATAAAATTTCAGCTTCCATTCCATCTATCATAAAATCAAAAGTATCTTTACCAACTTGCTCATGAGTAAGCCCTATTTGATCAAATGTTGTAGTATCCATAAACTGTAAAAATTCACCATCATCATATAAAAACTGCATAGTTTTTTGTTCAAGTTCAGGTACTTCAAATTTATCACCAGCATGTACTGTTTTTTCTATTACTTTACCTGTTTGAAGATTTTTGATTTTCATACGAACAAAAGCTGCACCTTTTCCAGGTTTAACATGTTGAAACTCTGTTACTCTATAAGGGTTACCTGTTATCTCAAGTCTAGCACCTTTTTTAATATCACCCATTCCTATTGTAGCCATTTTATATCCTTAAAAATTAATTGAATGATTATAGCAAAGTCTTGATAAATGTAGGTAGAATTATTATATTTTTAATTTCTCACTTATGTTAAGTACATTTATCATTCCATTAAATACTAATTTCTCATCATAAAATGAATTATCAAAATATCCAGATAAAAACTTTCCATCTCCACCTGTAAAATAAACTATTTTATTCTTACTATATTTATCTATTAATAATTTAAGTGATAAAATCATTGTATAACTTATTTGTTCTTTAGTTGTAGTTGGTAATTTTTCTTCTAATTTTATTCTATTATTAAATTCTATCTTTAATGCAGGAGAAATAGTTCTATAACTATATAGAAATGCTTTAATACCAGGATATATAAAACCACCTTTATAGATTCCGTTTTCAACAATATCAACTGTAATTGCAGATCCAGCATCAACAAATACACCATTATCATTACTTAAACAAAAAGCTTTTCTATCTACTCCCATAGTATCGTACTCGCCAATAATATGCACTTCATTAGATATATCTTTCCATAATGTTTTTTCTTCTAACTGTAAGTTAATTTTACTATTTACAGAAATATAATAAATTTCTTTATTTCTATAATGTTCAATAGCCTCATCTATATCTAAATGAAGAACTTTCTTACCATCATAAATATGTATATGAGTATTCCCAATATCAGCAAGTAATCTATCTATATTATGTACATTCAATATTTAAAAACCTTCCAATTATACTCTTCAAATATTACTTTAGCTTTAGAAGATAAAGGTGCATCTATTATAATATAATTATTTTTAATTGAGCTATCAATATAATCTTCCATTCTTTTATGTAAAATACGAAAATCATCTACTTCCTTACGAAAGATTTTACTCTTTTTTGATAAAAAAATAACTATTACATAATAACCTTTTAAATCTATTCCCAAATATATACTAACTTTTTTACAAGAATTCAATTTTTTAATATCTATTTCTTGAAAAGATTTAAAAATAATATTTTGTTCTTGAAAATATTCTATAATTTTTTTCATATTGTTTCTTTTTTAATAACTACTATAAAATAGTACTTATTTTATTATAATTATTTAAATTCATATATATCCTGATTAAACTATATATTTTGAAAAGAATTAACTATGTACTTTTCATAGCCTTAATTAGTATTTAATGATAGTCCTTATATCCAATACGAAAAAGATATAATCTTGTTAAAATATAATAGGTAAAAAATATATAAAAGGAAAATAAGATAAAGAAGTAGTTAAAAACTCAAAGTGGCAGCGACCTACATTCCCACAGACGTAGCCTGCAGTATTATCGGCGATGGGAGGCTTGACTTCCAGGTTCGGAATGGAGCTGG
>JALUBF010000016.1 GCA_027045015.1 Sulfurovum sp. | reverse complement strand
CCACGGATCTTACCAAGATAGCCGAGTTACCTACCATGAACTTTTTGTTTATGGCATCTTTTCGATGTACATACAAATAAACCAGTTTATCTGGAAAAAAAGGATTGAGAATGAGAGAGTTTTCTAAATTAAGATCAATTTTATTTGTTCTTATAGGATTGATTTTTTTATCTACGTTTAGTTTTGGAGAGGTTACTGCTAACGCAGGAGCAGATCAATTTGTAGGAGAAGATGACAATGTAACATTAGATGGAAGTGGTAGTACAAGTGCTTCAAGTTATAGATGGGATGTAAATGATACTACAAATATATATAGAGGAAAGACTCCTGAAGTTAATAGTAGTGACCTTAGTATTGGCGATCACAATATTACATTGACTGTAACAGATAGTAATGGTAATACAGATAGGGATAGCGTAATTATACATGTTTTGGAAGTTGTAAATAGTGCCGATGACCTATGTTATGTTAATCCTCCACAGTATGATGGTTGGATGTGTTTTAATAGGGATGGTACATTTAAAGGTGGTATTAACTGTAAAACAACATTTACCCTAAAAAATAAAGGGGACTCAAACCTTACTGATACTAATGCAATATATACAGAGAGTGGACTTGGAGGTTCAGCTGGTGATCAGTGTGGAGTAGAACCATCAGGAAGTTGTAGTACCCAAAGTGATATTGCCATAGGTACACCTATGGGTGGAGTTAGCATACTTAGTAAGGCTACAGTATTTAATATATATGATGCAATAGAACCAGAATCAGATGGTGCTGATGTATGGTCAAAAGCTTTGATGAGTGGGCATATTTTTAATGGAAATAACTTTTATGGTAGTTATGTAAAAGATGGTAAACTTTACCGTGGTAAGATTTATGCTTGTAATCCAACAGGAACATACTCAAGTAAAAGTGGTCCTATTGATGCAAGAGATACATTTAGACCATTACCAAATAAAAATATCTCAACAAAAGTTATAGATAGAGCATTTAAGCTAAGATTATCTGAAACAGTAGAGCCTACTATGTTAAAACCTAGAGCTCGTGTAGATCTTGCTATCTATCCTAAAAACTCTAAAGATGCTATAAGTAATCATATTGTTTTCAATGCAAATAATCCTCAAAGCTATATTAGAGAGACATCAGATATTAATGTAACAAATATATCTAAAGATGCTATTGCTGGATTTAAGATGTGTGCTATCTACAAAGATGGTTCATATACTCTATATGATTCTAGCGACTGTACAGGAGAAGTATATAACTGTGATAAAACAAGTGAAGTAAATCACCCAATATGGCACTTATGTAGCTCAACAGACAATCTAGCTATACGTCCAAAAAACTTTGATGTAAATATCACTAATGATGCTACTTTTATAGCTGGTAAAGAATATAACTTAGAGTTTAAAGCTGTTAAAAATGATGGAACTACTGCAACAAATGAATACAATGAGTCTGAAGGTAATTCATTTACAGTAGATTTAAATCTTACGAATGAAAATAGTAACTGCCAATACCAAACTGCAAACAATAATCCTAATGTAACATTTACAAATGGTGTTGATGATGTAAACAGTTCATTCAACAGAGTTGGAAAATTTACACTTACTATCAAAGAGCCTAAATGTGAAGATAGTTTTGCTAATGTAGATTGTAATGACCTAGAGATACCTTTTTTCTGGACAAAAAAAGAAGTTCTGATTGAGCCAAAAGAGTTAAATGTAACTTTACTACCTGATCATTTCGATATAGAAGGAAACTATTTAGACCATCATATATCTAATGATGCCAATTTTACATATCTCTCTGACTTTGAGAACTCAAAAGCTATGGCTTCAGAGTACAACTTAACTATTACCGCTAAAACAGCTGACAATAACATAGCTAGTAACTACAAAGCTGGTTGTTTTGCAAAACCTATTGATATAAATATATCTTATGATATTTTAGATAACAATGGAGATAGTAAAGAATTTCTATCTAAACTACAATACTTTATAAAAGGTATAGATACAGATAGCAACTATCATGAAGTAGATATAAACAGTGATATAAACTATACTATATCTGATAGTAATTTTACAGGAGATACTAACGGTACAGCTAATTTTAAATTGGATATAAACTTTCAGCGTTCATACAATAGAGCTATAAATCCTTTTAATATGAAACTTAATACTATAAAAATTAAAGATGCGAACAATACTGAAGGTAATCTAACTATAGATCAAAATGCTACATTCCTATATGCTAAGGCTAAATCAAGTAAATACATCTATAAAACAAAATATAATTCTATCAATACTCCTATATCTATAGTAGTATATTGTGATAGATACCCTGCTTCTACTGCTAACTGTCCTAGTGTAAATGTAATAGAGGGACAAACAGGAGAGTCAAGCTGGTTCCTTTCAATTTCAAATAAAGCTACCGATGGAAATGTAACATTAGACAATGTAGATGAACATAGTACTATCTTAACTACTGATGGTACAGATGAAAATGTAAAAGTATCTGGAATAGCTCCAGAAACTAAAAGCATTGAGTTTAATTCAAATAGTAGTGATTGGCTCATCTACAACAAAGATTCCAATAGCAAACCATCACCTTTCTACCGTGTTAAATTTATATATCAAACAGGTAATTGGTCTGGTTATGGAAAAACTGGAAATATTGTAGGTGGAGACATCAACAATACTATAAAGTCAAATAGTAGAACAGAATGGTAACAAAGTTACAAGCTAGACAAAGACCTGCCATTGCGATGGTGGAGCTTGTCATAGCTATCGTCATTATGGGGATAGTTATGATGTCTGCACCAATGCTCATAAATACATCAAAAAACAGTATATCGGTTGCATTACAACAATCAGCCATAAATGAAGCATCTTCAAAGATAAACATTATCTTAACATACCCTTGGGATCAGAACGATACAAATAACTCAACTGTTCCACCAGTACTTCATGTAACTAATGGTGATGATGAACTAGAAGAGGTAAACAATACTATACGCCGTATAGGTGTACCTAGAACATCAAATTCACGTCTATTTAGATATGCCTCAATCCAAGAGCTAAATGCCTCTAATATCGGTAAAGAAGGAAGTGAGATTACTGATATAGATGACTTTAATGGAACTACAAGCCATTTAATACTAAATACATCAGGAAGTGGTGGAGTTGACTACCTTGAGCAAACTACTGTAGATATGTATACTTCTGTAAGTTACATAAATGATGATGCAAACTATAGTAAAAGTACTATAACATTTAATTTCAATCCAAATAATAATGTTACAGGTACAAGTAATATTAAAGCTATTACTGTAACATTAACAAGTAGTAGTTCAGCAGATGAGTTACAAAAAACTATTGTATTTCATGCATTTACCTGTAATATAGGAGGGATAAAATATGCACATAGATCTCTTTAGAAAACACAATGCGTTTACTATGGTTGAGCTTATATTTGTTATAGTTGTTTTATCTATAGTAGCTTCAATAGGGTCTCAGATAATAGCAAAAACTTACGAAAGCTATATAGTTGAGCGTGGGTTATACCGTTCTACATCAAAAACAGAACTTGCCATAAACCAAATAGCCAATAGATTAAGATACTCTATACCTGGTACAGTTGTAGCAAGACAAAATACAACAGGGGCTATTGTTCCTGTAGGTGAAATTACAGATAACAACTATACTGTTTTACAATGGGTATCATCAGATGTAGATAGCTATGAAGCTATTGATAGTGATAGTAATCTACGCCCTGGTTGGAGTGGAGTATGCGATATTAATAGAACTACAACTTCCAATCTAAAAACGCCTGGTTCTGACTTAAATTTATCATCTGAAATTATAGACAATCTAGGTGGAGATCTTAACGGTTCATATGTCTATTTTCCAGATGGAAACTATACAGAAGTCAAATCAGGAAGTAGTGATGAAGATATAAAAGTTGATCTTACTGGGTACACTATCTGGGAGAGATATAAACTAGCTTGGTCATCTTATGCTCTATCTATAGAAGATGGAACTGTTGCTGGAACTAAGGATCTATATCTATACTATAACTTTACTCCTCGTATAGGGGCAGATCTTGGTACTACCAAAAAGCTAATCCTTAAAAATGTTACAAACTTACGTTTTATGGGAAATAGTAAATCTGTACATATTAAGATATGTAAAGCTGAACAAATTGGAACAGATAGTAATGATACTGTACACACATGTAAAGAGAAGGTGATTTTCTAATGAATAATATACAAATGCGTAGTGCATTCTCTATGATTACTGCCATATTTGTTATGGTCTTAATGGCTTCCATAAGTCTGTTTGTACTAAATCTTAGTGGAAAAATTGTAAATAGTACAGTTGTGCAGTACCAACATGAACAAGCAGAAATATATGCTAAAAATTATACAGAGTATGCCATACTAGCAGTAACAGGAAATGATAGAAATGAAACAGAGTGCGTAGATAGTATTTCTGGTAATATTGGAATAAATCCAGATATTGGAAATGGATACAAAGTTACTGCAAATATTGCCTATATAGTTAATGGAGATATAGTAAAGACTTCAAACTGTAAAACAGATAATGTACTTAGTACAGACGTAAAAGAAAAAGATACCCCACTAAGTATAATCATAGATGTATATGTTAAGTATAAAGACCCAAATAATACAAATGGACCATGGCTTACAGTACATAGACGTACTACACAAAAGATTTAAGGATTATTATGAAAAAAAATGCATTTACTATGATAGAACTTGTCTTGGTTATAGTTGTTGTTGCTATTATAGCTAGTAATGCCATACCTCGTTTTGATCGTGATCTAACACAAGGTGCAGCAGATAAGGTACTCTCATCTATACGATATACACAACATATAGCTCTTATAGATGATAAACAAGAGTTCAATAACTCAAAATGGCAAAGAGCTTTTTGGCAGATAAGATTTATTAAATGTAACGAAGGTGGTCTAAGTTTTACTATAGCTTCAGACAATGATCTAAATGGCAATCTGAAAAAATCTGAATCATATATAGACTCATCAAATGATAAACCTATATATGCCATAAATACTAGCTGTTCATCGGCAAATGAAGATGTGCTTTTAGGTAAAAAATATGGTGTTCAAGATGTATCTGGAGCTGGTGGTTGTGAAGATGTCAAGTACATAGGATTTGACCATTTTGGACGACCTCAAGTTGGTTTTTCTAACTCAGATAAACCAAATGAAGCTAGTTATATGACAGATGATTGTAATTTTACTTTTACAATGTCTAATGACAAAAACTTCTCTATCAATATACAAGCTGAAACAGGTTATGCCTCTATCAATGGAGAACCTAACTCCTAATAATATTATGATTAACCATTCATTAAGATACCTAAGTTACAATTAAGTATGAGTAAATTAATTACTCATATCTTATAACTAAAGGATATATCATGAAACGTAGTATTACAGGAAGACATTTTGAACTTACTGAAGCCATCAAAAATTATGCAGAAGATGCTGTAGATACAGTAGATAAATATAATCTTGATATAACAACAGCCAATACTGTTATATCAAAAAGTGAGAAAAAAGGGTTTACAGTAGAGTTTATAGTAAATTTAAAAGATAAAAATACTATTGTAATCACGCAAAATGATAAAGATGTATATGCAGCTATAGATTTAGCTATAGAGAGAGTAAAAAAATCACTTAGACGACATGCAGATAAGATAAAAGATCATCGCATTATGAGCTTTGCTGATCTTGGTCTTGAAGCTGAAGCAGTTACAGACTTAGATAGTGATGAAGTAGAGATAGTACCTATGGACTTAGAACTTCATAAACCACTAGATTTTGATGAAGCTATAGATGCGTTAAAAGAAGAGAAAAAAAGACAATTTATAGTATTTAACGATCATGATGGTATCATGAGAGTTATGTACAAAAGAGCTGATGGTAAATTTGGACTTTATTAGTCGTTTTAAGAGTAGATATGCTATCTACTCTTACGTTCTAACTCTTAACTTTGCATAAGAGATTATCTTCTCATCTTCTCCCATATCTAACCACTTAAACTTTTGACCACTTTGGATAGTTCCATCTAAGATATCACCACTATCTCTAAATTTCAAATCAAGCTTTGCAATGTCAAAACCATTTGTTGTTTGAGAAAATTGAGTAAGACGCTCAGAGGCTTTAAAGTTACTGTAAAGATAACACCAACTCTTTAAACCATTACGCCCTACTCGTCCTCTTAGTTGATGTAAAGTTGCCAATCCTAATCGTTCTGCACCCACGATGACCATAAGTGTAAGACGAGGTAGAGAGATTCCAACTTCTACTACTGTTGTAGCCAATAAAATATTGCCATTTTCTCTAAACTTAAGCAGTACATCTTCTTTATGTTTATCTTTTCCATGAGTAACATATACATTGTCAAACTTGCTCTCCCAAAAGCCCCTACTCTCCTCAAGTGACAGATAAGGCACTTCACTACTATACTCTACTAATGGATAGATGATTAATACTTGATGCTTCTGAGCTATTTCATCTTTTATATGAGTGAGTAAGTTAGGAAAGTCTGGTTTTGTGATAGTTTGAGTAAGGACTTCTCTCTCAAATGGTGTAGTGGTAATAAGAGAGACATCAAGTAACTCTGAATCCATCATAGCTTGTGTACGTGGGATAGGCGTAGCTGAAAACTGAATAAAGTGAGGTTTGTACTCTCCACTACCTACCAATGCTTCCAAAGTAGCACGCTGTTTTGTACCAAAACGATGTTGTTCATCTACCATTACCAAAGATGCTTTTGGTAAATCATCTTTATATAACAATGCGTGAGTACCTATTGTAAAATCTGCATTTAAATAATCTCCCTTATCTTTACCTTGCATTACTAAAGCTATCTTAACACTTTTAGGTAGATGTTTACACGCCTCTTCATAAAGTTGGAGTGCTAGTAGTGAAGTTGGAGCCATAAGTATGCTCTTATAAGGTAGTGCCATCATAACAGATGCCAATATAACCATAGTCTTGCCAGAGCCTACATCACCTACAACCATACGCTTTGAAGCTTTATCTTTACGAGCCAAATCTTTTTGTATCTTTCCAATAACATTTTGCTGTTCTAAAGTAAGTTTAAAAGGTAAATGCTCTACAAATGGTGATATATCCCCATTTAACGCATCGATCACAGGAAAATCTACTCTCTTACCTCGTAATTTTCTAAGATGGTTATATGCTTCTACAAACTTAAGTACCTCTATAAATTCATTTTTCAAACTTCCATTTTCATACACATCTTCCATACTTTTAGGAAAATGTATATGCATCAAAGTAGCAACCTCTTTTGAGTCTAATCCCTCATTATATAAATTTGCTTCTGAGATATATAGCTCTATAAGAGAGCTTATCTCACTCTCTTTTAATATAGTTTTATATTTGGGTGTTATCTTACCAACTTGTTTGATGGACTTAGGCTGAGACATCTGCAAATACCCTTTATACTCCTCAACTCTTCCTTGGATAATATGGCTTGAACCTATACTAAAAAGTTTATGATGATATGGTGTAACTCTAAAAAAAGTAGAAGATACTCTTCTTCCAGATGAAGTAAGCATAAATCTAACACGCAACTTTCCAGCATACATCGAACTATCTATAACTTTAGCTTCCAATCTATTGACTTTGCCTATTTCTGGTTGGAATGTAAGAGTAGTATCATTATAGGAACTTGGAACAATAAGAGCAAGATCCAATAGAGTATGAATCTTTAGCTTTTTAAAAAGTTGTTTTGCCTCTTCCATACAGACTTCCTATTTTTTATATAGGTTAATTATAGCAAAGCTTTTTAAATATGAAAAAAAATATTTCATATTAACATATTTTTAGACTTAATTATATCTGTATTCTTGAGTGGTTTTTGATTATACAAACGAGCTAACTGTGTATGAATTTTGAGGAAAATACTATAGAATTAATCTTGATTCTATAAAAATTCTAATATAATTCAAAATAAACATACACAAGGAATTAAAATGAATGAACTAATTGAAGCTATTATTAACACAAATAAGTCAAAAAAAGAACTTATTGCCTCTACTGTAAGAATATCTATAGAAGCAAATTCTTTTATTAAAGAGTTGTCTGAACAATCTAGTAAAACAAAACAAGATGTATTTAAATCACTTATTGAAACAGGTATTGAAGTTATAAAAAAAGAGTTAGATTTATTAGAAGTTGAAAAGAAAATAGTTGGGAATTTTCATCTTTTGAATACAAATAAAGGTAACAACCTTGTAGACCATGAAAATATGTTAAAAGATGGAACAGCATCAGCATTTTATAATCATCGAAAACTTAATATAGAGCGTATAAAAGAGAATGATATTGTATTTTTATATGAGAATGGTATCGGTATAGTGGCATATGGTAAAGGAACAGGAAAAACTTTGAAAAAAGACCACAATGGAAATAAAGATGAATGGTATTATCAAGAGTTAAAAGATTTTAAAAGGTTACAAAAGCCTATTTCTGCAAAAGAAATTAAAAAGATTGATGATATTAAAATTATATTTTTACGAACGATGTCAACCATTTCTAATGGGAAAAAAATCTTAGATTTAATTGAATCAAAATAGTTTTTGCGATAGCCCTTCACATTTTCTTTTTTTTGGTTACTTTTCTTTCTTTTGTTGTGAAACAAAGAAAAAAAAGTGACAGGGAGAGCTTAGATTTTATTTGACAGTGTTTTCAGGGGGAAATACCCTATAAATCATCTAAGATACTGTCAATAATCCCTAGTATATGACCCATAGTTTCTTCATCTGCTTTTTCAATAAATTTGATACTTCGAGAGTTATAATCAATAGATTTCATCTGTTCAGCCATGATATAACCAGTAATATTTTCACTTTGTACTGACACATGAAAAGGAAAATCTCTTTTTGTATTGGTAATGGGACAAGCAAAAGCCAAGCCTAAATGTTGGTTAAAAACTTTGTTACTAACAATAATAGCAGGTCGTCTACCTTTTTGTTCATGTCCACTT
>JALUBF010000015.1:20953-36475 GCA_027045015.1 Sulfurovum sp. | reverse complement strand
TTCATCATCTATTATATCATTTTGATACCACTCTTCAAGATATATAAGAGCCTTTTGTTCATCTGCTCTATCTACTTTTTGCTCTGCTCTATCTTGCTCTTGCTCTTTTATCTTATTTTCAAAATAACTAATGGCTCTTCTAACTATTGCCTTATGCTCTTTTGTATCTAACTTTATAGCAACCTCATCAGAACTAGCCTTTAATGCTGTAGCTATATCAATAAATCCAACAGGTGTAACACTATTCTCATCTACATAAATATAATTTTTATGACTATTAATATCTAAAACTACATAAGCACTCTCTTTTTGGGCTTGTCGTGTTAAACTCAACCCCTCTTTTAACTCTGCTATCTTTTTAAACTCTTTAGGATTTTTATCTCTAAACGCTCTTAACTCTTCAAGGTAATCTAACTCTTCATCTCTCTCTTGAGACTCTTGTTTATAGGCATTAAATAGGTTTACAGAGCTTACTTTCTCATCTTTAGTATAGATTTTATTGTCTTCTCCCATCATAGTATGAGAAGATTGTAGCTTTACAAATGCCTTTTGAGAGAGTTCAAGAAGCTTATCTATATGTGAAGCAGGTTTAAAGTTATGAATAGTAATAAAATCTGCCTTTGTTCCAATACGGTTAACTCTACCTATTCGCTGTATAAGTTTAGTAGCATTCCAAGGAATATCATAGTTATAGATAATACTACTTCTATGCAAGTTGATACCCTCGGCTAGAGTATCGGTGGTTATAATAATATTATAGTCATTTTTCTGTTGGGTATAATTAGCATCAAAATTTTCTTTTATTATCTGCTTTTTTTCTTCTCGGTTTTGACTTGTGATAAAGAGTATTTTTCTCGGGGCTGAAGCCTCCGATTCTAATTTGTGTTTGAGATAATTTAGTGTGTCTATAGACTCTGTAAAGATAACTATTTTTTTATTTTCATCTTTTACTAAAACCTCTTTGAACTTATCTAGTTTTGGGTCATCATTAATATCTTGCCATGTAGCAACAAGCTCTTTAAATATATTATAATCTGAGTTTAAATGAGTTTCAAACTCTTTTTTAAAATCGGCTCTACATAACTTTTTAACTCTACCACTTTTTATAAGCTTCTCTATAAAATCATCATAATCTTCATCGCTCTCTTCATCAAAATCTAAAATATCTGTGGCTTTCTCTCCAAGGTAGATAATATCATTTTCAAAATTCTCTATAAATTTTTCATATCGTTTAAGGTGTCGTCCTATAGAGATTTTAAAGGCAGAAAATGAACTCTCAAACCGTTTAATTAATAAGGTTTTCATTAGTCCAGAGAGTGGATTTTTTTTGATAATATTTTCACTATCGTTTGGATAGTGTTCTTTTATCGCTTTGTCGGTTAGATAAGCCAATAAATTAAATCGTGAATAGTGTAACTTTTTACTAATTTTAATAGCAGTCTCATCAAAAACTTTTCCAAGTTTTCCTTCTAATTTATACTCATGCTCCATAGGCTCTTTTACATTTGGAATAGACAAACCCTGCTCTTCTATGTCTATCTTATACATATCATGGTGCTGTATATCATGTCGTGTACGGCGTAGCATAAGCGTTCTTAAAACATTGTCTCGTATTGAGATAGAAAGCTCTTGTAACTTTTTTTCATCAATACCACTATCTGAATTTATAATATTTTTATACTCTTTCTCTTTTTCATTAAAAAAGTTTTGTAGATTTTTATAATTTGGAAGTGTAGAGTTTTTAACATTTTGAAAAAGTGCTATTTGGTTATATAAATCACTTGGAGTATTGTTTTGAGGAGTAGCAGAGAGTAAAATAACTTTTTTATTCAGACATATCTTATAGAGTTGTTTATATCGTTTCGATTCACTATTTTTAAATTTGTGTGACTCATCAACCACAACCATCTCATATTTATTAGCTTTTACTTTATGTAGAGAGGCTAAAGAGGTTACATCACAACAGGTTATATCAAACTCATTAAAAGTATCTTCCCATTGAGTGCGTACAGCAGGAGGGATAACTACTAGAACTCTCTTTTTAAATGTGCTTTCCAACTTTTTAATGAGCATTGCAACAATAACTGTTTTACCAAGCCCAACCACATCAGAGAGAAAAAAACCATTATGCTCTTTTAGTTTGGCTATTCCATTATTGACAGCCTCTACTTGATAGGAGAGCTTTTTATAGTGTTGTGGCACAAAAATATCTTTATCATCTATAAAATCTATTCTATCTCCAAAATGTTCTATAAGGAGTTTGATATAAATTTGGTAAGGGGTAATATTATCTTCAAGCTTAGGTGGATAGTTTTTTAACTTTTTAATAATCCTATCTTCAATATCTTTTAAAGATAACTCTACTGCATTCTTCCACAATATATTAAATATCTGTGTAGCTTCATCTATGTGAGCATTGTCTCTTAACTCTGTATTTATCTCAAAATGACCACTCAATCCATTATGTGTTAAATTTGATGAACCGATTATAACTCCACCCTGAAGCCTAGATGTCAAATCATTTTTATTTCTTAAAATATATAACTTTGAATGGTTATCATTATGGGGAGATACTTTAATCTTTAACCTATTCTCTTTTAGGAGTTTTAGCATGGAGAGTATGCTTTTATATCTCTCTTCATTAATAGCACTATCCCAATCTTCTATCTGCTCTTTGGAAAATTGCTCTATAAGCTCTGTTGCTTTAAGGACTTGGCTTTCAGTATTGATTCCTATAAGTACTCTTAACTCTTCTATATCTTGTAAATACTGCTCAATTTTATTGAAACCTGTCATTCTAAAATAACCTATCAATACATCAAAATATTTAACATTTCCCTCTGTCAATATCTCTTTTAGATGTTTTTCAAGAGTATTTGTACCTTGATTTGTAGTAAATGTCTTAAATGATGAGGTAACCTCTTCTAACTCTTTATCTAACGATAACATATCTTCTCTTTTTTAATAAATAAATTGATTCTATATCAAAAATATATCTTTTTAACTAACATTCCTAATGCAAATAGATAAAGTACTAAAAGTAGTGTTTTATGATTTTTAGATGTTATGTGATCTTTTAGCCAAATGCCTAATGTAACTCCTACTAAAGATGCAAAGGCTACAATTAATCCATGGTTAAAATCTATATTGCCAGTAGTAAGTCTGCTTAACATTCCTGCTATAGATGAGAATACAACAAAAAATAGACCTGCTGAAACTGCTTTTTTGATGGGGTAGTGTAATACTCCTACAAGTAGTGGTGTCAAGATGATAGAACCACCAATCCCTAAACTGATAGAGAATATACCTATAGTTGAACCAATAACAAAAAGTAAAACTTTAGATAGTGATTTTGTTTGAGTATCGTCTGTATGATTTTTAGAGAAAAAGAGTCTAAATAGTGCAAATATAAGGATACCAAAAAATAAAAACTGAAGTATAGTATCTGGTACATAGCTAGTTACATAAGCCCCTATATATCCTCCTACAAATCCACCTAAACCCACAAAAATCCCCTCACCTATAACCAATGAGCCTTTTTTATGGTTAAGATATGAACCAAATACTGAAGAGAATACCATCTGAACAATACTAATACCAATAGCATCTTTAATGTCAAAACCTACAACAAGAAGTATAGGTACAAGTATCATACCTCCACCTATGCCAAAAAAACCTGACATTGTACCTATGAAAGTACCTATGAGTATAAGTTCAATTATCATAACTAAATACTCCTAGAGTATAGATTGTTTTTATGATTATAAAAGTCATATTATCCTCTTTCTTTTGTTTATTGTTCTATAAGCTCTTGAGAAAAGAAAGCTTTTATTTTCTCTCTCATCTCTAAAGGCTCTTCTATACGATTTACTTCATTTCTAAAAGCTGAAGCACCGATATAACCTGCTTTTGAGTATGAGTGTAAGTTTTTTCTAAAAATGATAGCTCCATACTTGTCATAATGCTCTATCATCTGGTCAAAATGTTCCAATACCACCTCTTTTATAAGCTCTGAAGTTGGTTCACTCATACCCTCTTTAATCTGTTTAAAAATCCACGGATTACCTACAGCAGCACGTCCTATCATAATGCCTTCAGCTCCTGTGTATTCCTGTACCCATTTAGCTTTTTTTGGTGTATCTATATCGCCATTGGCAAACATAGGAATATCTATATGATTTTTTATCTCTGCTAATGCATCATAATCTACAGGAGCTTTGTATCGTCCTGCTCTTGTGCGACCATGAACTGCTATAAAGTCTGCCCCTGAACCTTCACATATCTTTGCTATTTCTATATGATTTTTCTCATTGAAACCCAAACGAAATTTTACAGATGTGTATCTTTTATTGGAGTATTTTTTAATAGTCTCAATAACTTTTGCCATCTGGGGTAAATCTGTAAGTAGCGATGAACCTTGTAGGTTATTGACCACTTTGGGAGCTGGACAACCACAATTTAAATCTATAGCTGTAATATCATCACGCTCATTTATAATCTCAACAGCTCGTCTAATAACATCCAAATCAGAACCTGCTATCTGTATGGAATACGGGTTTTCTATGGAAGCACGTTCTAACATCTTGTATGTCTTTTTTGAGTTATGTACAAGAGCATTTGAACTTATCATCTCTGAAACTGTAAGATCAACTCCAAATTTTTTAACAACACTACGAAAAGGAAGGTCAGTAAAGCCCGCAAGAGGGGCTAAAGCGTAGATAGGTTTAGAAAAATCTAGTATATTCATAAATTATTAATACTAAAATCTTCTTTCGTTACAAATAGAATTAATATCTATAATATCTTCTAGTTTATAACGTATATTTTTTGTTTTAATTTCATAAAACGCTCTAAACTTCATAAAATCATTCTCTCCATGCTCTTCAAGGAAAGATGCAATTTTTTCCATAAGTTCATATTCAAATAGTAGATACAAGTAGGCATTTTGTGCTTTTTCATCTTTCTCTTGATACTCTTTAAATAGTTGTAGATTTTCATCTGGCTTAAAATACTTTTTAGTAATAACTGCCATTTGAACATAATCTTTACAAGTTAGATTAATTACTTCAACAAATTCATTTAAAATATCAATAGTTAGCCCGAGTTTATCATCATTTGTAATTCTATTTAAAATAATAAAGAAATTTTTACTATCAAAAATATCTATGTATTTACGAGCTTTTATAAAATCTGCTTTCTCTACAAATTTCTCTATAGCTTTCTCTTTAACTTCTTTAGAATATTCAGAAGTTGAACGCATAACATCTTCAATAAGTTTATCATCAGACTCAAGAGCATTCAGTCTATTTTGTATTAAAATTGGATTTCCTGATTTTAATACTTTATCTAATTTATTATCTTTTAAATCAACATATTCACCATTTTTAATCTTTTGAATAGTATTTACAACACGAGATAATCTTGGACTTAATCCCTCTACATTATCTGAAACATTCAAAGAAGCTTTAGATAAAATAACTGATATTGATTTTATCTCATTTATTAAAAAAGTTTTCTCTTTTGGTTCATGAACCAATGAAAGAAATAGAGCTTTTTCTAATGTATCTATATCTTTTTTCCACTTATTTATAAAGAAATAATTTCTCAATCCATCGAAAAAAATATATATAAGTGTAAATAAAAATAAACCAATCATTGGTAATGTAATCCAAATATATATAGGAAGATTAAGATTAACTCCCATAATATCAACAAGATAAAAATCTGGATTAACAGAATAACCTAAAGCAACCGTAGCCACTATCAAAACAAGAGATGCAAATATATATAAGCCAAATCTCATAATTTCTCCTTTTTATTTTATATTTTTTCGTTTATCTCTCTACATATAATGCAGTAACGAGCAAAGTTTTTAACTTCTAAACGTGCAATACCTATTGGTTCTTCACACATTTCACAAACTCCAAAAATACCTTTTCTAATTTTATCTAAAGCAAGTTCAATTTCGTTTAATTCTTTACGTTGTTGGTCTAAAATAGCATCATCTACAGCTGTTTCAGAAGATGCAACAGCATAATCAGCCTCATCTTTTAACTCTATATTTTTCATAGACTCCAATTCAGTTCTTGTATCTTGAAGATTTTTCTCTATCTGAACTCTTCTATCTAGCAATTTATTTTTAAACATATCTAACTGTTCTTTTGTTAACATTTTTACTATTCCTATTTATTTATGATATGGATGATTATTATTTATTGTTAGCCCTCTAAAAACTTGTTCTAACAATACAACTTTTACCAACTTATGTGAAAGTGTTATTTTACCAAATGATATGGCATTATTACATTTATCTAAAAAAGCCTTTTCAAAGCCGTATGCACCACCAATAAAGAGATTTATCTGGACACTATTCTTAAGTAATTTTGCAAATTCATAACTATCTACCTCTTTAGAAGATGGATTTAATGCTATATTTATCCCACCTTTCATATATCTCTCAAGGGCTTTTGTATATGATTTTTGTGATGCTTCAGGAGATATATCATGTGCTTTTGCTATATCTTTATCAAAAACTTCTATAACTTCAACTTTTGCAAATGGTTTAGATATCTTCTTATAGTGTTCTATAAGTCCTGCATAGAGATTGTCTTTACCTTTTTTATCTACAATGATTATATTTATTTTCATACTTTATCTACCCTTTTTATAACAACATTTTTTATATTTGATACCTGAACCACATATACACAATTCATTTCTTGCAAATTCAACCTTATCATCATATATTACTCCATCTACATATTTCCAAACATTGTTTACCATTACAAATGAAGAGCGTTCATGATGCATATGTTGTTTACCATCAAATATATAATATGCTTTAAACTCTACTATATTATCTTGAACATCGACAATATCTAGATGTTGCCATATAGAGTTATCTGACCAGTTTTGTATGTATTCTAACTCATCATCTTGCCAATCATCTTTAACCGATGTTACTTTTATGTACTCTATATTGCCAATGCAGTATGCACTATACCGTGACATCATCAACTCTTTTGCACTTAAAGGCTCTTTAGCTAACTCTATAAATGGTTTACAACACTCATCAAATAGTTTTCCACTTTTACAATAACACTTCATTACTACTCTTTTATTTTGAACTATTTTTGGCTTTTATGTAGTTATAGATAACTTTTACCTCTTTATCTGTAAGATAGTATCTAGGCATCACTTTATGATACGAATTTAGAGCTTTTATCATCTCTTTTAAACTACTGTTACGGATATCTGAACCTCTAAGCTCCTCTTTACCATGTATATCTCTATACTCAATAATAGTAACGCCCTCTCCATATTTACCATGACATTGAGAGCAACTTATACCTCTAGGATTATTGTATAACATCTCTCCATACTCATAATCAGATATAAAATCATCGGCTAACAATATAAATGGGACTAACAATATAAATATTGATATACTCTTCATACTCTTATATACTCTCCATAAAACAATTTTTGATATAATACCCTAAATTATTATAAGGTCACTCTATGCAACTCATTGATGGTAAAACTCTAGCAAATAAAATTCACACAAATGTAGCTTCTCAAGTAGAAAAGCTTAAACAGGAAAAAAATATTGTTCCAGGTCTTGCAGTTATTCTTGTAGGTGATGATCCTGCTAGCCACGCTTATGTAAATATGAAAGCAAAAGCTTGTGAAAAAGTAGGTTTCTACTCTATATCACATAATATGCCTGAAACTATCAGTCAAGATGAGATTATAGCAACTATAGAGATGATGAATAACAATCCTCGTATAGATGGTATATTGGTACAACTTCCACTTCCTAAACATATAGATACAGATAAGATTTTAGAAGTTATTGACCCTAAAAAAGATGTAGATGGTTTTCACGCTTACAATATAGGTCGTCTTATTACAAACTTAGATAGTTTTGTAGCGTGTACACCACTTGGTGTTATGAAGATGTTTGAAGAATACAATATTGATTTGGAAGGTAAAGATGTATGTGTAGTTGGTGCTAGTAATATAGTAGGTAAACCTATGGCTGCACTACTACTCAACGCAAATGCAACAGTAACAGTAACCCATATCTTCACAAAAGACCTAAAAGCTCATACTAGCAAAGCCGATATTGTCATTGTAGGTGTTGGAGTTCCTTCACTTATTAAAGAAGATATGGTTAAAGATGGGGCTATTGTTATTGATATTGGTATAAATCGTATAAAAGATGGTTCACTTGTTGGTGATGTTGATTTTAAAAATGTTAGTTCTAAATGTTCTTACATAACACCAGTACCAGGAGGTGTTGGACCTATGACTATCGCTATGCTTTTAAGCAATACACTCAAATCAGCAAAGGCTAGAGCTTAATGAAGAAGTTTCTATCTGCTTTTAGTCGCTTTGCTAGTTCTTGGACTGGTACTATTGTTATAGTTCTATTTCTCATCTTCTTTGTTGCACAATCATTTGTAATTCCATCTGGTTCTATGAAACGTACAGAGCTTATAGGTGACTTTTTATTTGCTAAAAAGTTTAGCTATGGTATCCCCATTCCTCATCTTCCTTGGCTAGAGATACCACTTCTTCCAGATTTTCATCACAATGGACACCTCATCGAGGGTCCTCGTCCTAAAAGAGGAGATATAGTAATCTTCCGTTACCCTAAAAATCATAAAATTCACTACGTCAAACGTTGTGTAGCTTTAGGTGGAGATGAACTTCTATATGAAGATAAAAAATTGATGATTCACTTTAGAGAGGGTGATAAATATATCAAGAAAAACTATCCTGCAAAAAAGATAGTATCTCTTTATGATAAACTATGGGTAGTAAATCCATATATGAGTAAATACCCAGGTATCCAGTACAAACCAGAAGACAATACAGGCTTTGAGTATATGTCTATGGCATACAACTACAAAAGTGATCTTGATATGTCTTTAAGAAGTATTGAAAATCCTGATGGGACTCAACGCTATCTCTTCTACAAAAAAGTAGAAAAAGACCAATTCTATATGATGGGTGATAACCGTGACAACTCAAACGACAGCCGTTTTTGGGGTTCTGTACCATACTCACTTATAGTTGGTAAACCTTGGCTTATATATATGAGTATAGAGTTCCGTTCATATGACCAAGTTATGAATGGTCATGGTGGAGGTAAAGACCACGATAAACTACATCGTATCTGTCCAAATATAGATATAGCATCTAAAGAGTGTGAAGTAAAATGGAACAGACAAAGATATACGATAAGATGGGATCGTGTAGGACGGCTTATCAACTCTTTAGAACTTGAAGCACCAGTAGAATAAAGGATTAAAAAATGTCAAAAAAATTTTATATCGCTACAGACCACGCAGGATATGCCATTAAGGCTTATGTAAAAGATATTGTTCAAGAGTTGGGACATGAGATAGTTGATCTAGGTCCAGACTCTGCTGATAGAGTTGACTACCCAGACTTTGCAAAAAAATGTGCCAATGCTGTACTATCTGACAAAGGTAGCTTTGGCATACTTATCTGTGGTACAGGTATAGGCATCTCTATCTCAGCAAATAAAATAGCAGGTATCCGTGCAGCACTATGCCACGATACATATACTGCCAAACTTACACGACAACATAATGATGCAAATATATTATGTTTTGGTGAACGTGTAGTAGGTAAAGGGGTCATAGAAGATATGATAGAAACCTTTGCTTCAACAGAGTTTGAAGGTGGCAGACACGCAGGACGCGTAGCTAAGATAGAGGGTTGCTCTTTTGGTGCAGATTTAGGTTAAGGGTTAAAATGAAAACAATCTCTACAGAAGATAAACAGATTATATTAGATAGCATAAGAGATATACCCGACTTTCCTAAAGATGGGATAATCTTTAAAGACATATCTACCCTACTCTCAAATGCAACTGCACTAAACAGACTTATGAGTCATCTTGAAGAACGATATAAAGATTATGGGCTTGACTACATAGCTGGTATAGATGCACGTGGGTTTATATTTGGTAGTATCTTAGCCGATAGACTTGGAGTTGGATTTGTTACTATCAGAAAAAAAGGTAAACTTCCATACACTACAGTAGCTCAAGAGTATAGCTTAGAGTATGGTTCTGATGAGATAGAGATACACATAGATGCTTTTGGTGAAAATGGATGTTGTACTACAGGAGAATCAGCAAAAGTACTCCTTATAGATGACCTCATAGCTACAGGTGGTACAGCTTCAGCAGGAGTAGATCTCATAAATAAAGTCGGTGCTACATGTGTAGAGGCTTGTTTTGTTATGGAGTTAGATTTTCTTCAAGGTAGTCAAAAGTTAGATGCACCAGTTTACTCTGTGTTGCATATAGATTAGATTTAAATAAAAAGAGAGATAGATGGATTTACATAAAGAGATATATATTCCCAAAGCAAGTCCTTATGACCCAGATATAAATGGTCATTTTGGTAATGGAGATGATGGAGAAGTTATGTTCGGTGGTCGTTTTGTACCTGAAACACTTATGCCTGCACTTGAACAACTAAGGGTTGATTATGAAGCTGTTCGTTTTAGTGAAGATTTTTGGAAAGAGGTGGACTACTACTATAAAAACTATGTAGGTCGTCCATCATCACTCTACTTTGCTCAAAATATCTCAAAAGAGTTAGATGCAAAAATCTATCTAAAAAGAGAAGACCTTAACCATACAGGTGCACATAAAATAAACCACTGCATAGCTCAAGCAGTACTTGCCAAACGTCTTGGTAAAAAGAAGATTATAGCTGAAACTGGTGCTGGACAACATGGAGTAGCTACTGCTACAGTTGCAGCACTATTTGGTTTGGAGTGTGAAGTATTTATGGGTGCAAAAGATGTATCTCGTCAAGAGTTAAATGTATTTCGTATGAAACTTCTTGGTGCAAAAGTTCACTCTGTAGAATCTGGAAGCAAGACTCTAAAAGATGCTATGAATGATGCTATTCGCCACTGGGTTACAAATGCTCGTGATACATACTACCTTATAGGAACAGTTGCTGGTCCTCACCCATACCCTATGATGGTTAGAGATATACAATCTATCATAGGCTGGGAAGCAAAAGCTCAACTCAATAGTGCTGAGGGAGTTCTTCCTGACAAAATAATAGCATGTATAGGTGGTGGTTCAAATGCCATTGGTATTTTTAACCACTTTTTAGAAAATGATAGTGTAGAGTGTATCGGAATAGAGGCTGGTGGAGAAGGCTTAGATGGCAAACATGGTTGCTCTTTGGAAAAAGGAAGCCCAGGAGTACTTCATGGACAACTAAGCTACCTACTTCAAGATGAAGATGGACAGATACAAGAGGCTCACTCTATAAGTGCTGGACTTGATTACCCAGGTATTGGTCCAGAACACGCATTTTTAAAAGATAAAGAGATAGTAACTTACAATCACATAACAGATGATGAAGCTATGGACGCATTTGTATGGCTATCGCAAGAAGAGGGAATTATCCCTGCTTTTGAGAGTTCTCATGCTGTTGCTTACTTAAAAAAGATGAAAAAAGAGGATTTGAAAGATAAAGTCATCTTGGTAAATATCTCAGGTCGTGGAGATAAAGATATGATACAAGCTCAAGATATACTAAAAGATAGATTTAATTAAATCTATCTTTATAGGAACACTTTTGGCAAAGTTCTTCAACGGCTTTGCCATCTTTAAAACCATCTACTATGTGAATTGTACGACTTGAAGTCAATATATCTTTTAAAGTAGTTAAATGCAAATCTCCAAGCTCCATAACCCCATCACAATCCAAACAACAAGGCACTACTTTACCTGAAGCCAATATGGCTATGTGAGATTGAAGCCCCTGACAAGTTCCATCTCCATAATTTTGATTTTTTAAAGATGGCCATTCAAAGTAGTTATCGAAATGTACAAGTATCTTAGAAGCTAAACGTATAGATTTTGGACGCTGAGTATAGATACTGTCTAATGATAAATCTACATCAAAATTTTCTGACAATTTAGAAAAAAGTGTTTGATTAAATATCTTTTCACTCATAATCTCATCTAAGTTCCATACTCTTAGATTTATAAACAACTCCTCTTCTCTTGCCAATTTAGCATCACAAAGAGCCAATATGGGGCTTATATACTGCTCAAAAGTCAAAGATGTATCATTTTTATTGAAACTATTAAGTGATATATTGATCTGCTTTACACAAGGGTGAAATAGTGTATCATAACTATGCTTTTTTAAAAAATATCCACTAGTAGTAAGTATGGCTTTTAAACCATACTTATGAATTATATCAAGATAATCATAGAGATTTGACTGTGTAAGAGGGTCACCAACCACATGACAAGCTATCTCTTTAGTATATGGCTTAATCTGCTTTATGATAGACTCAAAAAACTCTAACCCCATAACTTTACTAGGCAACTCTTTTGTAGGACAAAAACTACAACTAAGTCCACAAACATTCGTAAGTTCTATATATACACGATAAAATTTCATTTTATTCCTATAAACTCTTATACAATTAATATGAGTTTATAAACTTAAATAATTTCAAATTTTTTATTTGCTTTTATATCCTCTATCTCTTTATCAGATAATTTAGAAAAATCTGCTTCATCTAAAAGTTCTTTATGTGGTATTTTTATAGCTAAAACAATCATCAAGATACCAAAAATAAATACAAACCAAGAAGCATGACTACCTAATGTATTTAATAATGTCTCCTTACCATAATTCTCACCCATTAATGGTTTAAAAAATTGGTCATAATATTTTACAAATACATAACCACCTAAAATCCCACCAAAAGATGCTACTAAAATATCTATACGACCTTCAGATATAGAAATGGGACCTGTTCCTGGACATTTACCAAGAATTGCCATAGATATACCAAATAATATTCCTCCAACTATAAGACCAGATACTATCATTGGTTTAATATGATATGACGCATAACCCATTTTAACTTCAAAAAATAAAACAATAGCAATAATCCCAATAGCTAAAAATAAAATTTTAGGAACAACTGTATCTTTTAACATAGAAAAACCTGCAATTTTTTCAAATTTATCAACACGACTATACTGAATAATACTACCAAAAATAATACCTATAACAAAAACAAGAAGAACAGAACCATGTCCTTCATTTGAAACTATATTAAACATATCCATTAAACGATCAATTAAACTCATTTTCTATCTCCTTTATAAAAGAATTTTCCAGTCACAAATAAAGAGACAAGAACAACTGCACCAAAAATCATACTACTAAATGCTGTTTGACCTACACCTGAAAGAAAATGTCCCGATGTACATCCACCAGCAAGTCTTGCACCAATAATTAAAAAAAATCCTGATATAAAACTCCATATTAAACGAGATACTACAGAACTATTTTTATATTTTTTCCAAGCTGTTGGCACAATAGTAAATCGAAATGATTTAGTTACAAATATAGATGTTATAAAACCACCAAATAATGCACCAAGAAGCATAACTCCTTCCCAAGCACCAGGATTTCTTACATGTTGTAAATAGACATAATCTTTTGGATCCATATTAAATAATACTCCTGCTAAATATGGTACAGAAGTAGAAGCCCCAATAGGTCTATTAGCTCCAAATATAGAAAATGTAAATAGTGACAATAATGCCAATAAAATACTTGCCAACCACCAAGGTAATCGTCTCTTCATAAATAATCCTTAAAAATAATATTATGTATTATAATATTTAATATATTTAATATTCTTTATATAAAATAAATTAGTTTAACTTTTTGTACTCAAATATAATCTTACTACTCATAAAACAATAAGAAAAATATTTATTTATTCTCTAATGATTTTTTAAATCTTCTATCTTATCTTTACTTGTTGTTACTATCCAAGAGACACTATCTATACCAAAATCTCGTTTATACTCTGTTATACCATTTTTTTTAAGAGTATAAAGAGTTTTATCTACTTCACTATAGCTAGTTGAAAACTCATAACTAATCTGCTTTTCATAAGGTAAAATCTCTACATCTTTTAGGAGATTTTTTACAGCTAAAACATATGCTCTTACCATACCACCAGTACCTAACTTTATACCACCAAAATAGCGTACAATCAATACTGCACAATTTACCAACTCTTCACCACGAAGAACATTTAGTGATGGTACACCTGCACAACCTTTTGGTTCTCCATCATCTGAACTATTTTCTACTATCTGATCAAACTCATTTATATACCTTAATGCATAAACAATATGATTTGCTTTTGGATGTTTAGATTTTAGTTTTATCTGTAAGCCATCATACTCAGATATGGGTACTAAATGAGCTATAAACTTAGAACGATTTACCTCAGTTGTAGCTTCAAAAGTTCTATCTACTCTTTTCATATATATTTGGATACTCTATTTACTATTAAATCTACAAATTTATCTGAATCATTCATACACTCTACAACTATATAGTCATCATATTTTAATTTATTGGCGATCTCTCTATGTTCTATATCTAATTCAAATAGTGTTTCAGAGTTATCTATGGTAAATGCCAAAGGATAGATAATAACTCTTTTATTGGTAGGATTACGAAGTATATCTATTAGATTTGGCTCAAGCCAAGCAGATGAACCAACTTTTGATTGATATACAAGTTTTATATCATTAAACTCTATACCTCTTTCATGAAGATATATTTTAATAGCACTTGCATTTGCCTCAATTTGATTTTGGTAGGGATCACCTGATTTTATAATACTCATGGGCAACCCATGAGCAGATAGAAGCAAATCATACTCTTTTGTATCTATATTATCAGTTGAGTCAATAATCTTCTGACAAGTTGCCTCTATATAGTCATAATTATCATAATATGGCTCTATAGTAGTTATCTTAGGTGCATACTCTAAAACTCTACAATGCTCTTCTATATCTTCCACCGAAGAGAGTGTAGTTGTAGTTGAGTATTGTGGATACATTGGAAATAGTATAAGCTCATCTATGCCATCTTCTTTACATTTTCTCAATATACTATCTGAAAAAGGAGGAACATAACGCATTACAGGATAAGTAGGTATATCTATATGCTCTTTTAACTTTACTATAAGTCTATTGGTAAGTTCTAGTAGTGGAGACTTTCCACCAAGTAACTCATAGTTTTTCTTAACATCTTCAAGACGCTTAGAGATAATAATATTTGCAATAAATTTACGAATATATCTATTTATTGTCAAAATATTTTTATCTGCAAACATATTTTGTAAAAAGAGTTCTACCTCTTCTATATTGTTTGGTCCACCCATATTGAGAAGTAGAAGTGCTTTTGACATATATAGATCCTTTTTAGTATACAAAGTGTAAAATTATATCTAATTCAATTAAAGGTTATTATATGATTATTATTCCTGCACGTATAGGGTCAAGTCGTTTTCCAAATAAGGTACTAGCAGATATTGGTGGAGTACCTATGGTTATAAGAACTGCTATGGCAGTAGAAGATATAGATGATGTAGCAATAGCTACAGATTCTAAAGAAG
>JALUBF010000015.1:0-20853 GCA_027045015.1 Sulfurovum sp. | reverse complement strand
CGTATAGGGTCAAGTCGTTTTCCAAATAAGGTACTAGCAGATATTGGTGGAGTACCTATGGTTATAAGAACTGCTATGGCAGTAGAAGATATAGATGATGTAGCAATAGCTACAGATTCTAAAGAAGTCATAGAGATAGCAAATAGATACCATATCAAAGCTGTTATGACATCTTCAGAGCATAAAAGTGGAACAGACCGTATATATGAAGCATCTAAAAAACTTGGACTACAAGATAATGAAATTATCATAAATGTACAAGGAGATGAACCATTTATAGAAAAAGAGGTTGTGGAAGCTATATATAAACTTACCAAATCAAATGTAGATAACCATAAGATAATAATGAACTCTTGTTATAAATCTATCTCAAATCCTGAAGCAGACGATACAAACATAGTAAAAGTAGTTACAGATAAAAATGATATAGCTCTATACTTCTCACGTGCAAAAGTACCCTACCCTAGAGATCATCATTTTAATAAATATAAAGGTCACTTGGGCATATATGGTTTTAGTATGAACTCTTTAGAACAATTTTGTAACCTAACTCCAGCCCCATTAGAAGATATAGAAAAACTAGAACAATTAAGAGCTTTATATCATGGATATGAAGTAGCTATGGTAGAAGTAAAAACAGAAAGTTTTGGCATAGATACACAAGAAGATTTAGAAAAAGCACTCAAATACCATAAACTATAAAATAGAAGAGAAATATCTCTTCTATTTACAATCTTATTGCTTAACTGCTTTACCCATATCCCACATAGGCATAAATATCCCAAGAGCCATAAGAAGTACAAGCCCTGCAATAAAAAACATCATAATTGGTTCAATATATGCCGATAAATTCTCAATCAAATCCTGAAACTGCATATCGTAATACTCGGTAACTTTATCTAACATTGCATCAAGCTGACCACCAGCCTCACCAGCTTTTATCATCTGTAAAAGCATATTTTCATAAAGATTTGTAATCTCAAATGACTCTGCAAGTGACATACCCCGACCAATATTTGCATTTACTGTCAATAGCTTCTCTTTGATAGCTAAATTATCTACCATTCCAACAGAAGTTTCTAATGCTTCAGATACAGGAATACCTGACTTTACAAGTTCACCAAATACTAGATTATATTTATGCATTGTAGATAGAAAAATTGCCTTATTTATAAGAAAAAACTTAGGATTTATCAATACTTTATCCATTTGGAATTTAAAATCTTGATTATTTTTATACATAAATTTAACTGTAAAAATAGATAAGAATAAAGCAAATAATATAAGGATACCATAATTAGATAAAGCCCATTCTAACTTTAAAAGAATTTGAGTTGGGATAGGAAGTGCCGTCTTAAATTTAGAAAAAATATCTTTAAATTGAGGTACAACAACCATAATAAGTACAGTAAAAGCTATACCCATAGCTGCTAATGTAATAAGAGGTGATCTAATAGCTTTTTTAAATTTTGCTGTATTATCTCTAACTGTTTCCATAATATCTGCAAGTTTATGATATGACTCAGATATATTACCTGTTCTCTCTCCTAGATTTGTCATAGCTAAAGCCACTTTACCAAAGTCATCAACATATGGTTCCATAGCATCTGACATAGTTTTACCAGCATTAATATCGTTATTTATCTTTAAATAGATCTCTTTTAACTCTTTATTCTCTGTACTACTAGCTACTTCTGCTAATGTATCATTAATAGCAATACCAGCATCTGTCATAACAGCGATTTGACGAATAGTTGATATCTTATCTGGCATAGGAATACTTTTTTTTGAAAAATTCTTCAATCCAGAAAATAGTTGTGCAAATGTATCTTCAAGTGGAGCAGCAGTTTCAACTGCTTTTGTTACCATAGCATGTGGAAACTTCTGCTTTGTTATCTGTACAGCAGACATCTTATTTTCAGCAGGTGTAATCTCTTGTCTCTTTTGACCTTTTTCTATAACCGTAACACTAAAATACTTCATATTATAACCTTGCTACTCTAAATATCTCTTCAATAGTCGTATGACCTTCAAGAGCTTTGTTTACCCCATCTTCAAACATATTGACAAAACCCTCTTCTAAAGCTTGTTTTGTTAAATCTTCTTTTGAAGCAACTTTTGCAATCATACGAGCAAGTGTCTCTGAAATAGTTAATACTTCAGATATCATTTCCCTTCCCGAATAACCTGTATGTCCACACTCTTTACATCCATCACCCTTATAGAAAATTGGATTTTCTGGTAAATATTGCTCTACATCTTTATATAATGAAGCATCTATTATTGTCTCTTTCTTACAATGAACACATATTTTACGTACAAGTCTTTGTGCTTGTATAGCTACCAATGCACCAGATACCAAATACTCCTCTATACCCATATCTAAAACTCTTGATATAGATGAAATAGCATCATTAGTATGTAGTGTAGATAGAACTAAGTGTCCTGTCAACGCTGCTTGAATAGCAATACGAAGTGTCTCAGTATTACGAATCTCACCAATCATAATCTTATCTGGATCTTGTCTCAAGATAGATTTCAAAGCATCTGCAAATCCAAGACCTACACTCTCTCTTACATTTACTTGTTGTAATCCAGCCATCTGATACTCTACTGGATCTTCAACTGTAATAATCTTATCTTTTACATCTTTAATAGCATTTACAGCACCATAAAGGGTTGTTGTTTTACCTGAACCTGTTGGACCAGTCACCAATACTATCCCATAAGGTGCTTTAATAGCTTCAGCAAATTTATTATAATTTCCTTTACTCATACCTGCATCTTCAAGACGTATCATAGCTTTTGATTTGTCCAATATACGTAAAACTATAGACTCCCCAAAAATTGTAGGTAATGTAGATACCCTAAAGTCAAACTCTTTACCTGAAACCGTTGCAGAAAATCTACCATCTTGAGGTTTTCTCTTTTCTGCAATATCCAAACTTGATAAAAGTTTCATTCTTGAAGCTAATGGATTAAATATATCTTTATCAAATGTAAAACTTTGACGTAAGATACCATCTACACGTATACGTACAATACAAGATTTTTCTGTAGCCTCAATATGAATATCACTTGCTCCTGCAAATATAGAAGATTTTAGAATTACATCAATCATCTTCATAACAGCAGGACTCTCATCTTCATCTTTAATACTATTATCAGATTGACTTAAATCTTTACGTATCTCAGAAATAAGTCCTTTAATACTCTCATTTATCTCAAGACGTTGAAGATGTGAAGATATCTGCTTTGGTTTAGAGATAGCTATCCTAATAGGTTTACGTGGAAAAAGTCTTTGTATTGTATCTTGAGCTACCATATCTAAAGGATCATCAAATACAATAACTACATTTAAATCTGTCTCTTCAATAGGAATAACATTATATTTTATTAGTTGTTTATAAGGAATTTTTGAAAATAACTTCATATCAATTTCAATTTCATCTAAATCAATATAATCAACATGTAAAGATTTTGCAACTTTCTCAATGATAGGAATTATGTTAATCCCCTCTATTTTCTCTAAATGTCTTAATGTAATAACACCTTGCCTAATCTTTTCTGCTAAGAAATTTTCAACTACATCTAACTCTATCATATCTTCAGCAAGAAGATTTGCAAAAGAAATTTTTTTAGGAGGTCTACTTCTAACTAATGTGGCTATTGCCTTTTTAGTAACTAAATTATCTTTTAGCATCATTTCAACTAATTTTACCATTTAAAACTCCTAATTTAGCTATTTAATAAATTTATTATTATTTATCAGATAAAACAATTTTTTAGCATTCTCTGAATCTTTTTGTTGAATATATTTTTTCAATATATGTAAAGCTTCATTTTTATGTCCTAATTTAACCTTTGATTTTACAAAAATCAATAAACTTTCTTCTGAAGCAGGATCTAATTTATTTACTTCTAAAGACCAATATTCAGATTTTTTATAATTATTATGTTTATAATATATCCTAGCTAAAAAAAGTCCATCATCAACATTATGAGACTGTTTAAATCTATTTTCAACATCTTTATATGCATTTACATTAGATGTCTTTATAATATTTAAATGAATCTTTTCTTTTTTTGGATAAGGCTTTACTTCATTATCTAAAATTGGTATATCTACAAGAGGTTCACTATGTATAGCATTTTCAAGAATATTAGGTTTATCTTTATTATCAATTTCTTTTATATTATTTGTTTCTAAATCAACAAAGGGATTATTTAAAATAATCTTTTTATTTTTTATTTTTATTTTAGTATCTAATTTATTTTTTTCAAAAATTAGATATTTACTAAAATTAAATTGTGATTTATCAAAAGCAAAATATATCCCCATTATAGATGCAATCAAAATAGCAACTACATAATAAACTCTATTTTGTTTTCTTTTATATTTTTTCCAATTTTCTTCTAATTCTTTAATATTATACATAAATATAGCCTAATTTTAATCCTGCCATTTCTATTATCTTGCGTGACATTTTATTGTAATTAATTTTAGATAAATCATTCTTTTCATAATATTCATATATTTCAAATATTGTAAATAATAATTTATTACACTCTCTATAATTTCCCTTTGTAAACTCATGAATTAATTTTATATTTTTACCTTTTATACTATTTGCAACTTCAAAAAAATTTTGTTTTAAAAGTTTTTTATGTATATAAGAAGCTTGCTCCTCTTGAGTTATATTTTTAAGCTCAATTATCTCCCAAATACGTGATTTAAAATGCTCTTTGGCTATCAAATCCTCATCTTCTGTCTTATGTAGTGATACTACAAATTTAATAGAACGTGTATCTGATAATAATCTTATTTTCTCCATAATTTCACTACTATACATCTGAGCTTCATCTAATAAAATAATAATTTCACGCTTTCCATATAGTTTTTTTGAAAACTCAATTAAAGCAGAAAAATTAACTTCTGTATGTTTAGGTAACTCTTTTTTAGTAAGAACTTTAAATAATTTTAAAAAGAACTCCTTTTCATTTACTGTAGGAGTTTCAAAATAATGTATCTCTTTTTGATATTTTAAATTTTTATAGATACGATTTAATAAAATACTCTTACCTGTACCAGGACGCCCAAAAAGCAATATCATTTTTAATGGTTTTTCTATACTATTTTCTAATTGTTTATATGCAGATAAAGCTGATTCTAATTCTATATAATCATCTATATCAATACTATCAACAAATACATTTTTAGCTAAACTATATCTATTTTTCATTTATTTTAGAATATCCTAAATCTTTTAATGATAGAGACTTACTATTTTTAACAATATGTGGGGTTATTATAAGTACTAACTCTTCTATAGTATTAATTTTTTCTCTATGTCTAAATAAACCTCCAAATAATGGAATAGAACCAAGTACTGGGATACGATTATCTTTTATACTACTTTTACTAGAAATCAAACCACCCAAAATTGCATGCTCTCCATCTTTTACTTTTATAACTGATGCTATCTGTCTTTTTACCAAATCAGGTGGTATTGTTCTAGCTGTAGCTCCAGCAGTAGTTGGGTCAACTGCCTCTGAGATAGATGGATTAATCTTAAGAGTAATCATTCCATTACTATTAATCTCTGGAGTAATATCTAATAATATACCTGCAAATACAGAACTAACAGATTCACCTTGTGCTGAAGTTGAACCACCTCCACTACTAGTAACACTGCTAGACTTTATCTTATAAAATAACTCTTTTCCCACACTAATAAGAGCAGGTTGATTATTTAGTGTCATAACACGTGGACTAGAGATTGATTTTACATCTCCTTGTGTAGATAAAAACTTAACAACTCCAGATACACTAGTAGTAGAAGTAATATTAACTAATCCACTTTTTGTTAAAGTTCTATCAGTATGCTTATTTGAATTATCTGGGAAAAATGAATAACTAGAAATATCTTTTTGTGCACTTGATAAAGTCTTAATAGTAAAATTCTCTAAACTATAAAGCTGTGACCAATCTATACCTGTTGTTTTGTTTTTATTAAAAGATACAGATAAAATACGAACATCTATTAAAACCTGAGATTTAAGTTGTTTAGTTAATGTATATATATAATGAGAAACTCTATTGATCTGTCTTCTTGTACCTGTGACTGTAACCATTCCAGCTTCAGGATCAACAATAGGTGCTAATGAATTATAGCTCCGAACTTTTCCATCTGGTCCTATCGAACCACTAGCAGATTTTGCACCCATAAGTATACGTTGTATTTCTTTTCCAATAGTCTTCCAAAATTTAAACTTATTACTACTCTCAATAGAAATACCTGTTTGAGCACTCGTTCCACCACTTGAACCAGATGCAGAGTTTGAAGAACTAGCAATTGTTACATTCGCCGTACTTTTTCCACTACGTCCACCTGAAATATAATGAATACGAAATGTTCTAGTTAGTAGATAAGATATAACTAATTTATTACCTTTTAAAGTATAACTAAGGTCATTATCTTTTAAAATAATATTTAAAAAACCTTTTAATGTACTATTTTTTAAATTAACATAATAAAGTTTTTTATTTAATCTTCTCTTAGCACCAGAATCTTTTAAAATAACACTCAACCCACACGTCTCTGCTAAATTGTCAATCACATCACCAATACTCAATTTACTATCAATAGTAACTGAAAATAATTTTGTAGAACATGAATCTGCCATTAGGTTACTATTTATACTCAGAAATATACTAAGAACAATAAATATCTTAACTCCTAATTTATGTAATCTTTTCATCTATTTTACCTTTTCTCTATTTTAATGTAATTGTCTCTTTTTTTATACAAAAATAACTTTCTAATATCATTCTTATGTCTAAGAACAACTCCTCTTTTACCAATATATTTTAATTTATAGCCCATTATAGTATCATCAATCTTTAACCATTTTTTATTAACATATGCTTTACCATTTATTAGGGCATCTAAATGTAATTTTACCCCTTTAAACTTTTTCTTTACAGGTACAACATATACTGTAACATTATTTACTTTTTTTAAACGTATAAATGGTTCTTTTGTACTATTTAAAGTAGTTAACTTTATACCCTCACGTTTCATATGTATCTTTTCAACCATATGTTCTATCTGCTTCACAGATATCTCTGCATTTATAAATATACTCAATAAAATAAATAATAATATACTTTTCATTAATGATTTATCCCCCAAACAGAAATTTTTATATTTGCAGAAATATCAGAAGAATTCTTATCTAAAGATAATTCTGTCTTATAAATATCTGTTACTAGAACATTCTGCTCTAACTCATTCATAAATCTAATAATATTTTTATAAGTACCAATACATCCAAGACCTACTTCAAGTACATGACCAAAACTACCATTGTTATCTGCATATTTACTATCTATATATTGTAAATTAACATCATTATTTTCTGCTTTACCTGTAATTGAGTTAAGAAATCTTGACCATGATTTTTTATTGAAAAGCATATCTGATAATTTTTCTAAATTTGAATCAATAAATCTAATATTATTATGGATTTTAGTAATATGCTTATTCTTTGTAGCAATATCATTATTATACTTTTTTACGTAATAATCTCGATCATTATTTATAGTAATAGATTGTAAATATGTAGTCTTATCTACAATACTCTTTTCTAAACGTTTTCTTTGAGAATCACTCTTATTATACAAATCACGTGAATAAGGTAATAAAAATGAATATGCCAAATAACCTATAATACCAGCTACCATAAGAATTACTACCCATTTTTCACTCTCTTTTTTAGGAGCAAAATAGTGATCTAACTCTTCTAGTTTATCTTCTATAAATTTCATTATCTAAACTCCACTGTCAGTAATCCTCTATAGTAATTATTCTGAGGATCTTTTTGAATTTTATCAATATCAATATGAACGATATCATTAAAATGTTTATCTGAAATATATTGAATTAACTTTGTTATTTTTCTATCATTAGAACTCACTAAAGATATATAGAAAGTATCATTATCACTACGTAAATTATCTATATTTAGATCAAATTTATTTAACTCCTTGGCTAATATATAGAAAGTAGCTGATTTCAAACGATAATTTACTTTTTTATTATAAATAACCCTTAATGTTTCTGTTTTACTATTATAAATATCTAATAATTGTGCTAATTTTTTCTCTAATAGCTTTATCTTAGCTCTTTTTTTCTCAAGAATAGCTTTATATTTATTACTCTCAATAGTCAATTTCTTATCTTGACTATCATAAGCATATATTTTTGCACTATTTAAATAATATCCACCAAAATATATCATTGGATATATTAAGCTTAAAAGTATAGAAGATAGTAATGCAATTATAAACTGACCACTAGCTCTATTCATAAAAGATGGTGGTCTAGGATACATTGTTAAGTTTACATATCCTTCACTATCTTCAATATAATCAAGTGTACTTAAAAGCATTAAATATTGTAACTGATCAGTATACCATTCATCATTTTTAATATCATAATTATTAAAGTTAAAATCTATTGAGTCTAAACCTAAATAATTTTGACTATAGTCATCTAAACCTATAATAGGTCCATTTTGACTACCAATAAACATCTGATCTATACCATCTAATTCAAAAGCTCTTTTTGCATAAATTATAATATCATTTATTATTATAAAGAGTTCACCAAATATCTTCATAAAATTTTTCTGATAATTCTCATCTATTGTTTTGAGTCCTTCAGTTTCAAGTATTTTATAAAATTCTTTTTCATCTACTTTTTCACCAATTAGCTCACAATATTTATCATATATCTGTTCTAATGAAAACTCCATAAATTTAGAATATAAATACTGTCCATTTTTATATATAGTTATTGATGCTTCATTCTTAGTAAAGTATATAAAACAGTGATTATTATTATCTCTTAAAATCTCTTTTTTATATAAAACTTTATATAAAAGTGGTGCAGGAAGAATTAAGTCTATATATTTTGTCTGATTTTTTAAAGGTAGATATAGTGCATCTAAAACTTCAGGTTCTGCTACAAAAAGATGAAACTCTCTCTCTTCAGCATCAGTTTCTACCTCATGATAAGTTACTGTATATTGAGTTGCTTGATCTAATCCTAACTCTTCATAAGCTTTTATATCTATATAATCAGCTATATCTTCATCAGGTATACTTCTACTTATATGCATAGTCGTAGTAATTAAATCTTTGTTACTAACATAAGATGTAATAAAATTATTTTTATTAAATGTCAATTTCTTTAAAGGTTTAAATAAATCATTTTTAAATATATAATTCTTATCTGCATAAATATTTAACGTAACAATATTTTTTACATCTGATTTTGATGATTTTTTTTTCGAAAACATTTTCCAAACTTCCTTATTTGTTGTCTGATTATATATGTTATAATATTAAAAGTATCTTACAAAATAATAAACTAATACTTTTAGTTTAAAAAATATATCCTAACTCTTCTAATCCATCTCTATTTTTACTCCAACCTTTTTTTACTGCAACATGTAAATCTAAAAATATCTTTTTACCTGCAAATATCTCCATTTGTTGTCGTGCTACCTTTCCTACACGCTTAATACCTTCACCTTTTTGTCCAACAATCATACCCTTTTGAGTATCTTTTTCCACTACAATAGTAGCATATACAGTATCTAAAGTTTCTGTCTCATCTATCTTCTCTATAGTTACATCACTCTCATAAGGTATTTCATCAGATAAATTTTCAAATATAGATTCGCGAATTAGCTCTTTATAAATATCTCGAATATTATCTGTTGTCAAGATTTCAGTATCAAACAAAAATGGTGAAGTTGGAAGATGTTTAGATATCTCATTGAGTAGCTGAGTTTTTCCTACTTTTTTATTGACTGAAAATGGAATAATTGCTTCAAATCTATCTTGATACTTTTGATACTCTCCTAATTTTTTAAGAATATCACCCTGCTTTACATGATCCATTTTAGTAAGCAATACTATATGTTTAGTACCCTTACGCTCATTCATCTTTAAAAACTTCTCATACTCTATAACTCTATCAGTAATAGGAGCTAAAAAAACAATCAAATCTGCATCACCAATAGCTTTCATAACCTCATCCATCATAAACTGATTGAGAAGTTTCTCTTTTTCATGGATACCAGGAGTATCTACAAATATAATCTGAGACTCTGTGCCATACATATCTTTATGCATCACTATAATATTCATACGTTTACGTGTTGCTTGTGCTTTTTTTGAAACCATAGCAAGCTTTTCACCAACTACATGGTTAAGTAGTGTACTCTTTCCAGCATTTGGACGACCTACAACTGCTACAAATCCTGCTTTAGTATCTATCTCTTCTTTTTTATATTCAAACATTACAATATATACCTTGTTGTATCTTCATCTTCTACCACATCACCTATCTTATCTTTTACAAGAGCCTCATCTACAACTATCTCTTCTCCACTATGTTCATCGGCAAAGAAACTTATATCTTCCAATATACGCTCCATTACAGTATGTAGTCTTCTTGCCCCAATATCTTCTGTCTTCTCATTTGCTTCAAGAGAATATGATGAGATGGCTCTTAATGCTCTCTCTTCAAATATAAGCTCAACATCTTCTACTTTCATAAGTGCTTGATACTGTTTGATAAGGGAATTATTTGGTTCAGTCAATATACGATATAGAGTCTCTTCATCTAAGCTATCAAGTTCAACACGTAGAGGAAAACGTCCTTGAAGTTCGGGCATCAAATCACTAGGTTTTGAGATATGAAAAGCCCCTGCTGCTATAAACAAGATATGGTCTGTTTTTACCATACCAAGTTTTGTATGCACAGAAGATCCCTCAACTATAGGAAGTAAATCACGCTGTACACCCTCTTTACTAGGATCTTGTCTCCCCTGTGAGTTTGTAGATACTGCTATCTTATCTATCTCATCTAAAAATACAATACCACCCTTCTCTACCTTCTCAATAGCTAAAGCTTTAAGTTTCTCTTCATCAAGTAACTCCTCGCTAGCCTCTTGCTCTAAAATCTTCTTGGCTTCTTTTACTGTTACCTCTTTTTCTGCACCTTTTTTACCCATACCACCAAGAACTTTTACGATACTCTCTTGAACCTGTATCATTTGAGGTGGCAATCCATCTTCAGATACTTGAAGATTATTTGGCATAGTTACTTTTACCTTAAGATGATCTAGTTCACCTTTAGCAAATCTCTCCTGCATACGAACAAAACTTGCATCATATTCAAGTTTTTTCTGTTCACTAGCTCCAGCAGGAAGAGGAGGTAGTAGTTGTTCTATAATTTTATTTTCTATATAATTTGCTATCTTCTCTTTATTCTTCTCATTTTCACTTTCACGTACTATCTGCATAGAATTAACTGCTAAATCACGTATCATAGATTCAACATCACGACCAACAAAACCCACTTCTGTATATTTACTTGCTTCTACTTTGATAAATGGTAGATTCATCATTTTAGCCAAACGTCTTGCTATTTCTGTTTTACCAACACCTGTACTACCTATCATCAAGATATTTTTAGGAGTAACATCTTGTTGCATATCTTCACTTAAAAGCATACGTCTATAACGATTTCTAAGTGCAACAGCAATGGTCTTTTTTGCACTATTTTGCCCTATAACATACTTATCTAAATAGCTTACTATCTCTTTAGGGGTTAAGTTATCCAATTTCATTCCTTATCTCTTTTACAGTTCAAGTAGTTTTATATTTTTATTTGTATAGATACAGATATCACCTGCAATTTCAAGTGATTTTTGCACAAGTTCTCTAGGCTCTAAGTTTGCATACCTATCCAATGCTCTTGCTGCTGATATAGCATAGTTTCCACCACTTCCAATAGCTGCTATCTTACCATCTTCAGGTTCTACAACATCACCTGTACCAGAGAGTATAAAGATATGTTCTTGATTTATTACTATCATCATAGCTTCAAGTTGACGTAAATGTTTATCTTTTCTCCACATTTTTGAAAAACCAATAACTGATTTAAAAAGGTCACCTTTTTTCTCTGCTAAGATTGTTTCAAACATATCAAAAAGATTGAAGGCATCAGCTGTACTTCCTGCAAAACCTGCAAGAACTTTACCATCATGAAGTGTACGTATCTTTGTAGCATTACCTTTTAGTACGGTATCACCGAAACTTACCTGTCCATCACCACCAATAACAGCCTTTCCATCTGATTTATAGCCAAGTATTGTTGTAGCATGGAACATTATACAGCCACCACATTTACCTTAAGTGTTGCATGTATCCCATGCCCTAATTTAATATCAACACTATGTACACCCTCAGACTTTAAAGCTTTTTTAAGATTGATATGTTTTTTATCTACTTCAATATTTAACTGTTCAACTATAGCATTAGCAATATCTGCATTACCCACTGAACCCTTTATGCCTACTGGTGCTTTTGATTTTTCTATCTTTATTTCAGAAGCATCTAATGTAATCTTCTCTGCTTCAAGACGTGTAAGTTCATCTTTAAGTTCCTGCTCTAAACGTGCCTGTTCTGCTTTCCAATGTTCTACTACATCTGGAGTAGCAAGTTTTGCTAAACCTTTTCCTATAAGAAAATTTTGACCATAACCATCTTTTACATCTTTTATCTCACCTGCTTTTCCAAGTGTTTTAACGTCTTTTATTAATAAAACTTTCATTATATATTCCTTGCATAAAATTATAGATATTTTACCTAAACTTTACTAATAGATGATACAATCATAAAAAAATAAATAATATGGATAAATAAATATGTTTCAAAATTTTAAAATAGATAATTTAAATAGCTTTTCAAAAGAGCTTGATAATCTTTTAAACCAGCAAAGTAAAGTTATAGATGAGCTTACTTCATCAGATGACACAAGTTATGAAAAAGTAGTTAAACCTCTACAAGATCTAGATGAAGAGTTAGGACTATTTTTTACTCCTCTTTCTCATTTAAACTCAGTAATGAACTCAAAAGAGACACAAAAAGCTTATGAGGAGTCACTACCACTACTTAGTAAATTTGGTTCTGAAATGGCACAAAATATTGAACTATTTAAAAAGATAGAGCAGATCAAAGCCAATAATGATGAAGCCAAAAGAGTAGTAAAAAATGATATACGAGATTTTGTACTATCTGGTGTAAATCTACCTGAAGATAAGAAAAAACGTATGGAAGAGATAAGCCTAAAACTTTCTGAACTCTCTAACAACTTCTCTCAAAACTTGCTTGATGCTACAAATGACTATGAACTCATAATTGAAGATGAAAAAGATGTTAAAGGTATGCCAGAGTCTGATATAGAGGCATCAAAAGAGCAAATAGATGGTAAAACCATATATAAATTTACACTACAAGCTCCTAGCTATTTAGCCTATATGACCTATGGAGTAAACCGTGAGTTTAGAAAAGAGTTATCTAAAGCATATAGCACAAGAGCTCCAAAAAATGCAGAGGTAATTGACCAACTTTTGGCACTTAAAAATGAGAAGGCTAAGCTACTTGGATTTGACAACTATGCACAATATGCACTTCAATCAAGAGATGCCCAATCAGAAAATGATGTCATTAGCTTTTTAGATGAATTAGTAGATGCTTCATTACCACAAGCTAAAAATGAGCTAAAAGAGCTTAAAGAGTTTGCTAAAAAAATAGATGGTATTACAGACTTGGCAGGGTATGATGTAGCATACTACTCAGAAAAGTTAAAAAAAGAGAAGTTTAATTTTGATGACACAATGACAAAACCTTACTTTGTACAAGAAAAAGTTCTAATGGGACTACTCGATATTGTATCTGAACTATTTAATGTCACTTTTAAACCTGTAGATGTACCAATATGGCACAAGTGTGTTAAAACTTTTGATATATTTGAAGATGGTACTATCTCTGGGCGTATATATTTTGACCTTGAAGCACGTAAAGAGAAGCGTGGTGGAGCTTGGATGAATGACTGGGAGACACACTATACTGATACTAATGGTAATAAACATCTACCTTCAGCTTTTGTAGTTTGTAACTTCTCTCCTTCTTCTAAAACTACACCTTCACTTTTACGTCATGATGATGTTGTAACACTATTTCATGAGATGGGTCATGCTATCCATCATCTATTTGGAAAGTGTAAAGAGCGTTCAGTAAGTGGTATCAATGGTGTAGCTTGGGACGTAGTTGAGTTTCCTTCACAATTTTTAGAAAATTTTGCTTATGAAGAGGCTATTTTAAGACGTTTTGCTTTTCATTATGAGAGTGGTGAGCCTATCTCCAATAAACTTATAAGTAAGATAAAAGAGACAAAAAACTATCAAGCAGCACTTGGTATATTGCGTCAAGTAGAGTTCTCTTTATTTGATTTTAAACTACATCAAAGTCTATATCAAGGAGAGGAAGTACAAGCACTTCTTAATGATATCCGTAAAAGAACTTCCCTACTTCCTGTACCAGATTATAACAAATTCCAACATGGTTTTGCACATATATTTGCTGGTGGATACTCAGCAGGTTACTACTCTTACAAATGGGCAGAAGTATTGAGTGCTGATGCATTTTTTGAGTGTATAGATGAGAAAAATGGATTTAACAAAGATAAAGCTAAAGGGTATAAAAAATATATATTATCCAATGGTGGGGCTAAAGATATGTCAGAACTTTATCAAGAGTGGTTAGGTAGAAAAGCTGATGTACAAAGTCTTCTTAAACTATATGAAATAGCTTAATTTTATTGTAAAAAGAATAAATATGAAAGAGTATCTATCTATTGGTTTTACCATATTAACTATTTTTATTATAACTCTTCTTGGTGCATATTACTCACCAACTTTTGAAGAGCAAAAAGGTTGGCTTGAACTATTTTTTCTTATGGGAAGCCTACTTTTTATATTTTCAGCTTTGGTTGTATTTGCTACCATAGGATTTGCATCTTTTTCCATATATGGAGCCATATTTCTAGCTGCTGTTATGGGAATATATGGTATTAAAGGGGCTTTACTTGTAGTTGGTATGACCTATTTTGTTTGGGGTTTTACATTTGCTATGGAGTTTTTATTGGTATATTTTAGTGTTAAAAGTGCCATAGTATGGTTTAAAGAAAGATATACATATAAAAGTTTCTATTATGAATATAGAGTATTTTATCCTATGATAATAATAGGTTATATTTTTTTAGAGATTATTCCAAATATTTTTTATAGAGAAAAGATTTTTAGATTTTCGCCTTCAAGTATATTGAAGGCGATGAGGGAGTTACTAAATTAGTTATCTTTAGTATCTACCAATGAAGCTATACGGTTAGGCTGTTTTTTACCCTCGATGATAAAACGAAGTGCATTGAGTCTAATAAACCCTTCTGCATCTGCTTGATTATATACATCATCTGCCTCAAATGTTGAATGCTCTTCTGAGTACAATGTTACATCTGATTTTCTACCAACTACAATTACATTACCTTTGTAAAGTTTAAGTCTAACATCACCCTGTACTTGATCTTGAGTTGCATCTATAGCTGCTTGCATCATACGACGCTCTGGAGACCACCAAAGACCATTATATATAAGTTTTGCATACTTTGGCATCATCTCATCTTTTGCATGAGCCTCTTCTCTATCAAGAGTAATAGACTCAATAGCACGGTGAGCCTTAAGCATAATAGTACCACCTGGAGTCTCATAACAACCACGCGCTTTCATACCTACCATACGATTTTCAACAATATCAATACGTCCTATACCATGTTTTTTACCTAATGTATTGAGTGTTTCCAAGATAGTAGCAGGAGTCATATCTTCACCATTTATAGCTACAGGGTCACCCTTTTTATAACTAATAGTAATATATTCAGGTTCATCTGGTGCATCTTCTGGCTTAACAGACCACAACCACATATCATCTTCTGGTTCATTGTATGGATTTTCAAGCCACTCGCCCTCATAAGAGATATGAAGTAAATTTGCGTCCATAGAGTAAGGTTTTGCTTGTCCTTTACCATCAATGTCAATACCATGCTCTTTAGCATAAGCAAGTAGTTTAGTACGTGAATTTAAATCCCACTCTCTCCATGGAGCAATCACGGCAATATCTGGGTCAAGTGCAAGATAACCAAGTTCAAAACGTACTTGATCATTACCTTTTCCTGTAGCACCATGACTTACTGCATCTGCACCTGTTTGGTGTGCTATTTCTATCTGTTTTTTAGAGATAAGTGGACGAGCTATAGAGGTACCAAGTAAGTACTCACCCTCATAGATAGCATTTGCTCTAAACATAGGAAATACAAAATCTTTTACAAACTCTTCACGTAGGTCTAATATAAAGATATTTTCCTCTTTTATACCCATATCCAACGCTTTTTGACGTGCTGGTTCTACCTCTTCGCCTTGACCCAAATCAGCAGTAAAAGTAACTACTTCACAGTTGTACTCATCTTGAAGCCATTTTAAAATAATACTTGTATCAAGCCCACCTGAGTAAGCCAATACTGCTTTTTTGATTGTTCTTTTTGACATGTTATTAAGCCTTTACAATAATATAATCGCGATTTTATCGTAATTTTGGTTAATCTCTACAAAAAGCCCCACTTCTTCAAGATAATATCAACTACTGGCTTCTTATATGCCCCTATATGACGAAAGACCTCTTTTCCTTGTTCATTAAAAAATATCTGTGTAGGCATCTCTTTTAATTTATATATATCGCGTGCTACAAGACGGTCATTTTGTGAGTCTATAGAGTATATCTGATACTCTGGATGCTCTTCTAGTACCTTAGCAAATACTTTTGACATAGCCAAACATGAGTAACAGTGCTTCATTCCAAAAGCCAAAATAGTTGGTTTACCATTTCCAATATTGTGTTTTATATCTTTATATCTATTTATATCCAATACTTTATCTTGCATAATATCTCCTATTGTTACTAGAATTATACATACCTTTTGCTATAATCTAACAAATATAATGAGGAGTATATCTATGAAACTGGGTGTCAATATAGACCATATAGCAGTACTAAGAGAGGCTCGAAAAGTAGCAGACCCTGATCCACTAGATGCACTTAGCATATGTAAACGTGCTGGGGCTGACCAGATAACTATACACCTACGTGAAGATAGAAGACATATGCAAGATATAGATGCTAAAAATATCATAACTCTTTCAACTTTACCTGTAAACTTAGAGTGTGCTATAGAAGCTAGTATGATAGATATAGCATGTAATCTACACCCTCATAGGGTAACACTTGTACCAGAAAAACGTGAAGAGGTTACTACTGAAGGTGGACTTGCTGTAACAGGGGAACAACCAAGACTAAAAGAGGCTATAAAAAGACTTCAAGCTCAAGAGATAGAAGTATCGCTATTTATTGACCCTACTTTAGAGACTGTTAAGGCATCTTTAGAACTAGGAGTTGAGTGGATAGAGTTTCATACTGGAAAATATGCCAATATATATGCTATGCTCTACTCTAACCTAAGTAAAACTCACCATAAGATACCAGAGCTTGAACTATCTCGTAAAATACTCAAAAAAATGCTTGATAATGAACTACATAACCTAAGATTACTTAGTTGTGATGCTCAAGGATTTGGACTAAAAGTTGCAGCAGGACATGGACTAAATATGCAAAATGTAGAAGATATTGTAAAGATAGAGTCTATTGAAGAGTTAAATATAGGACAAAGTATAATCGCACGTTCTATATTTGTAGGACTAAACCAAGCTATAGTCGATATGAAAGAGAAGTTAATAAGATGAAAAGAGTAGCCATAAGCATAGGTGACCTAAATGGTATAGGTATCCAACTAGCATTGGAAAATCACAATGCTGTCTCACAATTGGTTACTCCTATATATTGCATAGATAAGAGTATGTTAGAAGAGGCATCTAAGAGATTAAATATATCTATACCAAATGATTTTAAAACTATTGAAAATATTGCTCCCTCTTTTGAGATAGAAGCAGGAGTAGTTACAAAAGAGAGTGGTAGATATGCTTATGGCTCTTTTGTAAAAGCTGTTGAGTTAGCTAAAAGTAAAGAGGTAGATGCCATCTGTACACTACCAATTCATAAAAAAGCATGGGAGAAAGCAGGTTTAAGATATGTAGGACATACAGATGCCTTACGTGATTTCTTTAATGCTAAAGCTATTATGATGCTAGGGTGCGAAAAGATGTATGTAGCACTCTTTACAGAGCATATACCTCTAAAAGATGTAGCTAGTAGTATAAATGAAAAAGATTTAACACAATTTTTGATAGATTTCTATCACACTGCAAAACCTAAATCAACAGTAGCTATATTAGGCTTAAATCCTCATGCAGGAGATGATGGAGTACTAGGAGATGAAGAGAAGATAATCCAAAAAGCCGTAGATAATGCAACATCTATTCTAAAAGAAGAGAGTTTCCCACTATTTACAGCACCTTTAGTTCCTGATGTTGCATTTACACCTAATGTACGAAAAAACTATACTCACTACATAGCTATGTATCACGATCAAGGGTTAGCACCACTTAAAGCTATATATTTTGATGAAGGTATTAATGTATCACTAAATCTTCCAATATTAAGAACTTCTGTAGATCATGGTACAGCATTTGACATTGCTTACAAGGGAGTAAAACTCAATAATTTGAGTTATATAAATGCCATTAAATATATAATAAACTAAAAAGTAGTCTGACTACTTACTTAGTTTATCTATCATATCTTTGGCTACATCTATAGTATTGTCAAGTTTGTAAGCTTTTTGATACTCAACAAGTGCATCATCTTTAAGACCCATATCGTATAGTGTATTGGCATAGTTAAAGTGATGTGGTGCATAGTTACTATCTAGTTCTATAGATTTTTCATGGTGTATCTTAGCTTTACTATCTTCACCCAATTTATGAAGAGCATTAGCTAAAATAGCGTGTGCCATATCATTATCTGGTTCAAGAGTAAGTAACTTTTCATAGTACTCTTTTGCATCTGCATAGTTTTCCATCTGCATAGATAGATATGCTATCTTCTCAATAGCATCAATATTATTTTCATCTACAATCAATGCTGAGCCTAAAGCTTTCTTTGCCTCATCATAATCTTCTCTTTCTATAGCATCATCTGCCATACTAAGAAGTTGTTCTATCCTTGTTGGTTTCACAGTTGGAGTTGAAAAAGTTTTATCTAAACGATTAATTCCACCTATCTGTTCATCTGATCTTTTAGCTTCAAAATCAACACCTCGTTTAGGGTGTTGTCCTGAAAATAACTGTTTGAAAAATAGATAAAAAATAATCCCCGATACAATCAAAAGTAATAGTTGAAATGTTGTCATAAATACTCCAAAATTTATACGTTACCGTATTTGAGCTCTTTAATAGCTGTTGTAATATCATCTTGACGCATAAAGTGTTCACCAACTAAAAATGCATCTGCTCCCATCTTAGATATTTCTTCTACTGTTTTATGGTCATTGATACCACTTTCAGCTACGATAATCTTACCATTAGGTATAAGAGGAATAAGTTTCTCAGTCAAACGCATATCCATCTCAAAACTCTCAAGATTTCTATGATTTATACCTATAATATCTGCTCCAGCAAAAATAGCCTTTACCAAATCTGTTTTATTATGTACCTCTACAAGTACATCAAGTCCCAAATGCAATGCATAATCGTGAAGCTCTTTTAGCTCTTTTCTACTTAATGCCATAGCTATAAGTAAAATATAATCTGCACCAAAAGCAAGTGCCTCAAGTACCTGATATTTATCTACGATAAAATCTTTTCTAAGTAGAGGAATACTTACATAACGGCGAACCATTCCTAAATACTCTTTATCACCCTTAAAAAAATGTGGCTCTGTCAATATAGATAGAGAATCAGCTCCACCTTTCTCATATGCTTGAGCTATATTCATAGGATCAAAATCTTCACGTATAATACCCTTTGAAGGACTAGCTTTCTTTACTTCAGCAATTATACGATAAGGGTTCTCTTCAGTAGAACGGAGTGCTGACTTTACATCTTTAGGAACAAATGGATTAAATGCCAATGAACGCCCCAACCAATCCATAGGATAGTCAATTTTACGTTTTTCTAAATCTGATTTTGTTTTTTTTATAATTTCATCTAATATCTGAGCCATCTATCTACCTTAGGCTAAATTTTGGCATATTATAGCCTATTTACACTTTTGAATAGCATTCCAATGCTTAGTAATAACGGTATCTTTTAAAACATCTTTATCTACTATTTTTTTCATCAGAGTATAAGCTTTTTTACACTCTTTTATTTTATAGTATCCCCATGCTAAAGAATCTATATAGTAGCCATTATTTGGTTTTATCTTAAGTGCTTTTTTTATAAGTTTTATACCCTTATTTATATCAATATTATTATCTATAAGCAAATATCCATAATAGTTTAAATATCTACTATAATGATAACCATATTTTATAGCCTTACTAAATAAGAAGAGAGCTTTTTTCAAAATCATATTTTTATCATCTGTAGATTTAGCTGTTTTCAATATAAGCATAGCCTTTCTTGCCAACCATATTGGATCTTTATCTATCTTATATATCTTATCTGTAAATGCCATAGCCTTATTGTAAGAATGTTTTATCATATATAATCCATATAACCCAGGACCTTTAAAATTATTTTTTTCTAAAAAATCTATAGCACCATCCATATCATTATTCTGTCTATATAAATATATAATAGTATATGTATCTATCTCTCTTTTAGATATTTTATATATAGATTTATATGCATCTAAAACTCCCTCTTTATCTTGAGTTTTTTTATAAAATTTTATTAGTACATTATATAAGTCTTTATTTACTT